>CAMSQT010000001.1 GCA_947062645.1 uncultured Clostridium sp.
TTATTTTTTTTGTTACTTTTAAAAAAATATTAATTTTTTTTTTTAATATTTTTTTTTTTTTTTTATATAATTTTTTTTTTTTTTACCCCGTCCCAAAAAACATCGCCCCTCTTTTATTTTATTTTGGCATTTTCTACTAAGAATTCCATTGCTTTTTCGTTTGCTAATCCTTCTTTCATGTAATTTCTTACATTTTCATTTTTTAAGAATTCTTCGTCATTTTCTTTTCCGTAATTTTTAGCCATTTCTTTTAATTTTTCGTCTATTTCTTTATCTGTTGCTTCAATTTTTTCTGCTTTTATGATTGCTTCTAATGCTAGTCTTGATTTGATTGCATCGATTGCTTGTGGTTCGTATTCTTTTTTCATATCTTCTTGGTTTTTTCCCATCATTTGAAGATATTGTTCTAATTTTAATCCTTGGTAAGATAATCGTTGTTCCATGTTTTGTAACATGCTATCTATTTCTGTTTCAATCATTCCAGATGGAATTTCTACTTTTACATTTTCACAAACAGCTTTCACAACAGCATCTTGTGTTTCGTATTTTGCTTTGTCGTCATTTTGTTTTTGTTTTTTGGCTTTGATATCTTCTTTTAGTTCTTTTAGGGTATCAAATTCACTTACATCTTTCGCAAATTCGTCGTCTAATTTTGGTAATTCTTTTTTCTTGATTTCATGTACTTTTACTTTGAAGGTTGCGTCTTTTCCTGCTAAGTCTTTTGAGAAGTATTCGTCTGGGAATTTTACTTGGATGTCTTTTTCATCTTCAATTTTCATACCAATTACTTGATCTTCAAATCCTGGAATAAAGGTGTTACTTCCTATTTCTAGTTCATGCCCTTCTGCTTTTCCTCCTTCAAATGCATTTCCATCTACAAATCCTTCAAAATCGATGGTTGCAATGTCTCCTGTTTCTACTGCTCTGTCTTCTATAGTAACAAGTCTTGCATTGTGTTCTTGCATGTGTCCTAGTTCGTATTCAATGTCTTCGTCCGTTACATTATACTCAATTTTTTTAATTTCTATACCTTTATATTTTCCAAGTTCTACTTCTGGTTTGGTTTGCATGATGGCTGTGAAGATTACGTCTTTTCCTTTTTCGATTTGGCTTACATCGATGTCTGGTCTACTAACGACTTCTAACTTGTTTTCTTTTACTGCTTCTTCTAATGCATCTCCTGCTACTTC
Source organism: uncultured Clostridium sp. (assembly GCA_947062645.1). Taxonomy (GTDB): domain Bacteria; phylum Bacillota; class Clostridia; order TANB77; family CAG-508; genus CAG-269. The sequence goes on from CAMSQT010000001.1 coordinate 1,191, forward strand.
GTTGAATGCATCTTCATAGAATATTTCTTTTCCATAATATTTTTCTACGATTTGCATTGGTGCTTTTCCTTTTCTAAATCCTGGTATGTTAAAGTATTTTGCACTTTTAAAATATACTTTTTTTATGGCTTCTTCAAATTTTTCTGCCTCAATGGTTATTTCTAGTTTTACTTCATTTGCGTTTTTTGTTTTTTCTACTTTACAGTTCATTTTTTCAATTCCTTTCTTTGTTTTGCTTCTCTCTTTCTTTGTTTTATGCTTTAAACTTTAGGCTTAAAGCATAACAGCTTATTTATTATACCACATTTTTCCTATTTTGCAAGGAATTTTTGATATTTTTCAAAAAATACTTGTTTTTTTTTATTTTTTGTGTTAAACTTGTTACTAGTCAATTTATTTATAAGATTTAGGAGGTGCAATTAAGAATGGCAGTATGTGAAATTTGTCAAAAAACAGCAAGTCATGGAAATAAACTTAGTATTACTCGTTCTCATATCAGCAAAAGGTCTCCTCGTACTTGGAAACCTAATTTAAGAAGAGTAAAAGTTGATATGAATGGAGCTACTAAAAGAATTTATGTATGTGCAAAATGTTTAAAAGATGGTAAAGTAAAAAGAGCCTAAAACAGCTCTTTTTTTGTTTTTTTGTTAATGCTTTTAGTCTTTAATTCCAAATATTAATTTTACAAACCCTCTTAAAAACTTCGGTACTTTCTTTACGACAACTGTCATATGTATCTCCCTCCTTTATTTTTAACAAGCAAGCCACATAAAGCCAACCGCAATTACGATTACCCCTATGATAAATAACCAGCCTGTTATAGGAAGTAATAATACTAGTAAAATTCCTAAACCAAAACCAATAAGACATATCGCTAATGTTTTTCTAAATAATTTTAACATACATTATTACCTCCACTGTTTTTGTATATTATATTATTTATACTTATTATTGGTTCCTTTTTATGTAAAACTTTTTTGGCTCGCTTAGCAAACAATAAAAGAACTATTGACAACATGATTCTTTTTCTTATACAATAACATTTGGAGGCGATTACCTTGAAAAAACAAGAAGTTATTCATTTAATAGAAGCTTTAAAAAACAGATATCCTGATGCAACTTGTAGCTTAGATTTTACAACACCCTTTGAACTAGTAGTAGCTGTTATGCTTTCTGCCCAATGTACAGATGAAAGAGTAAACAAAACAACTCCCGAACTTTTTACCCGTTGTAAAACCATTCAAGATTTTGCAGATATCCCACTTTCTGAATTAGAAAAGTTAATTCATCCTTGTGGTTTTTATAAAAATAAAGCTAAAAATATCAAATTATGTGCCAAACAAGTTTTAGAAACATTTCATGGTGAAGTTCCTCATACTATGGACGAACTTACTAGTTTGGCTGGTGTTGGTAGAAAAAGTGCTAATGTTATTTTATTAGAAGTTTTTGGAATTGCAGAAGGAATTGCTGTAGATACCCATGCTAAAAGAATTTCTAATTTAATTGGTTTATCAAAACAAAAGGAACCAGAAAAAATAGAACAAGATTTAATAAAAATTTTCCCTAAAGAATATTTAAAAGACATCAATCATATTTTTGTTTGGCATGGCAGAAATACTTGTATCGCTAGAAAGCCACAATGTGACTTTTGTGTTATAAATCATTTGTGCAAATTTTATCAATCAAAAAAATAGTTTAAGATTGACAAAATACAAAAATCGATATAAAATAGCATATAGAAATACTATTTTAGGAGGAATTTTTTATGTTAAAAAACAAATCTAGAATTATTGCAATTCTAACACTAATTGTTTTAGCCCTTACTATTCCTATTGTAAGAGCAGAAAATGAAACACCAGAGGAAGTTACCTCACCAACTACAGAGGTGATAAACGAAAAAGCTCCTGATGGTGTAACAAATCCAGAAGTTGATCCAGAACAAACAACTAATCCTGGGACAACTACAACAACTGATGACAATACCTTTAAGAAAAATGATGTTTATTTAAGTGGCGATAATGTTACTGTTGACTACATTGTTGATGGCAATTTATTTATTGTTGCTAACCACGTTACTATTAATTCACAAATTGGTGGAGATGCTTTTATTTGTGCTAATAGTATTACAATTGGTGAACAAGGATATATCTTTAGTAATCTATTTGCTTTTTCTAAAGATATTCACATTGCTGGTGTAGTTTATGATTTATATGCTGCTACCCGAAATGTAACAATTACTGGTTATGTATATCGTGATGTTCATGTAGGAGCTAACACCGTTAATATTTTTGGTACTGTTGGAAGAAATGCTTTTGTAGATTGTGCTACTTTTAATTTAGTAGAAAATACGCAAGAAAATGCTGAAAGCAAACAAGGTAGTATTAATGGTAATTTAAAATATTCTGCTAATAGCGAAGCTTCTATTCCAGAAGGATCTGTTTCAGGAGAAACAAATTTTAATCTACAAAATGCTTTTAACCAAAATGTTGTTACTGAAAAAATTATGAATTTAGGAACTTTTGTTATTACTATTGTTGCTGTTTGGTTAGTATGCTTATGGCTTGCTCCTAAGTTCTTAAAAAATACTACTACTTTATTAACTAGCAAAAAAGTTTTACCAGTTATTGGTTTAGGAATCTTAACACCTATTGTAGCAATCCTAGCAACTGTCTTATTCTTTGTTTTAGGTATTACTGCACCTTTAAGTTTACTATTGATACTAATTTCGATTATCTTAATGGCAATTAGTACCGCTATTTTCAGCATTACCTTAAACCAAATAATTTGTAAAAAATTAAAAATTGAAAAAACACTTGGTATTTTTGGTATGTTAGTTGTATGTTCTATTTTCTTATGGCTAATTGGCTTAATTCCTTTTGTTGGTTCAGTTTTAGGATTAATTGTAGTTATTTTGGGATTAGGTATTATAGTTTCTAGCTTAGTTTTAAAAAAAGAATAAATAATAGTAGGGATTTTAAGGACACTCCTTAAAATCCCTATTTAATTTTTTAATTCATCAATAATTACTTTAAAATCCTTTGCCATAACAATAGCAGTTCCAGCCACCAAAACATTGGCACCTGCTTTTTTTACTTCTGGTGCAGTCCTTAAATTAATGCCACCATCCACTTCGATATCAATTTCTAAGTTCTGCTCTTCTACATATTTTTTTAGTGTCTCAATTTTTTTAGTCATATCACTTAAAAAAGTTTGTCCCCCTTTTCCCGGCTCTACTGTCATAACCAAGCACATGTGGATATAAGGTAAAAATTCATATACTTCTTCTATTTTTGTATTTGGTTTTACGGCAATTCCTACTCTGCAACCATTTTCTTTTATGTATCGAATCATTTCATGTACCATTTCTTTTGTTTTACAAGCTTCTAAATGAAACGTAATAATGTTAGGCTCTACTGCTAAAAAATCGTCAATTGCCTCTTTTACATCTTCTACCATCAAGTGTACGTCTAATGGTAAGTTTGAAATTCTTTTAATATATGATGCGTTTTGTAGCATTTTTTCATAAGTATTTTTTTCTACAAATTTTCCATCCATAACATCAATATGGAAATAATCTGTTTTTGCTACTTCTAAGTTTAAAAATGATTTTTGCTCTTCTCCTTCCTTAATAGATAAAATGGATGTTGATACTTCTACCATTTTTTTCTTTCCTCCTTTATTTTTAATTCTTGATATATTTTACAAAATCTTTCATATCTTTCTTGGTCAATTTCTTTTGCATCAATTGCTTTTTTTATCCCACAGTTTTCTTCTTTTATATGGGTGCAACCTACAAACTCACAATCTTCTACTTTATTTTTAAACTCTCTAAAAAACTTAGCTAAGTTTTTACTTTCAATTTCCTCTATTGAAAAAGTAGAAAAGCCGAGGTGTATCTGCAATATAGGTGTTCTTATCCATTTCATATAATTTAATAGCTGTCGTTGTGTTTTTCCCTCTTTTATTTCTTTTACTAATTTCGCCCTCTTGGGTTATTTTCTCTTGAAACAATCCATTAATTAAAGTAGACTTCCCCACTCCTGAATTTCCAGAAAAGGCATTGATATTATTTTGTAACTGTTTTTTTAATTCTTCAATTCCTTTTTGATTTTTTGCTTCTGTTTCGATTACAAGATACCCTATCTTTTCATACCCCTCTTTTATTTTCTTAAACTCATTTTGTTTATCTAAATCTGTTTTATTTAAAACAATTAAACTCTTAATTTCTAAAAATTCTGCAAAGGCTAACTGTTTATCTAGCATTAATAAATCTGGCTTTGGGTCTTTACTAGAAACAACAAATACAATCTGCGTAATATTGGCAAGTTTTGGTCTTTTTACATACACTTTTCTTTCAAAAACAGTATCAATTACCGCTTTTTTCTTTTCAGCATCTGTTACTTCTATTTCAACCAAATCTCCAACCACAGGTATTATCTCTTCTTTTTTAAATTTCCCCCTTGCTGTTGCTTCATAAATTTTTTCGTCCCCACTGGTTCCGGGTTTCATTGGGGATATCTTTGGATTCATTAATTGCTACTTGGTATAGGTTTGCTATATTTTGTATGATTATTCCTTTCATTCTTCCTCCTTGTTTTTAAGACATTTTTATTATACTATTTAAAATAAAAAAAGTCCAGTTGGTTTTTTGGTTTCCAACTGGAACTTTGATTTTGCTAATCTTTTTATTTCATTTTTATGTGTTTTATTATGGAAATGCCAATGCTTCCTGTGAGCCAAATGTAACTGTTCTGCTACTTGAACTATATAACGTTTGCCCTGTTCTTGAATCTGTTATAGTAACTGTAACTGGTACAGTTTCTCCTTGCCTACCAGATAATGGTATCAAGCAATTTGACTCCATTTTACTTACATTTCCTCTTGTTTCTCCATTCACTTTTACGGTAACAGTATTACTATTATTCTCTGTATCTTCTGTACCTTGAGAGCCTATTGCTTCTTTTACATTAATACTAACATTTACTGTTTTTGTTTCTGCCTTTTTATTCACTGTAATCGTAACTGTCGTTCCCTCGTCCACTGTCTTTCCACTATCCACACTTTGTTTTAATACCACACCATTATCTTTTGAAGTATCTTCGTCATAAGAAACATTAACCTTTAAGCCTAATCCTGTCAAGGTTTTCTTTGCATTTTCTTCCGTTTGCCCAATCACACTAACCACTGTAACCTCTTTAATTCCTGTTCCTGTACTTACATGAATTTTTACTGTATCACCTGCAAGCATCTCTGCATCAGGGTCTGTCTCTTGGCTAATTACAAATCCTTCTTTTACCGTCTTACTCGTTTCTTCAATGACTTCTGCCTTTAATTTAGCCTCTTCTATCATTTTGATAGCTTCTTCTTTTTCTTTTCCCTTTACATTTGGCATTTTCGTTTTTTCTTGTCCTTTACTAACAACAACGCTTACAGTACTTCCTTCTTTTACTTTTTTGTTGATAGGGCTTTTGGTATAATCTTTTTCAATATCTGCTTTTTGTGAAATAATAAATCCTTCTGGAACTTCCTTATCATATTCTTCTTTTCCTACTTCAAATTCCAGTTTGGCATTTTTTATTTCCTTTTCCGCTTCTTCTTTCGATAATCCTACTACATTTGGCATCTCCACCTCTGCAGGATTTGTCATATTTAAAAACGCCAATGTTCCTCCTAAGCTTAGAGAAAATAGTAAAATAAGTCCTACAATAATGCTAAGTGCTTTGTGCTTTTTGATAAATGTCTTGAATTTTCCTTCTTTTTTTCCTTTTTGGGTCTTATTAGTTCTATCTTGTATCTCGCCATATTCGTCTAAATCAATTTTTTGCGTTCTTGCTGTTTTATCATATTCATAATCTTCTACAAAATCACCGTCTGGATTTTTTAAAGATTGCTTTAAATCTTTTAGCATTTCTGTTGCTGATTGATATCTTAAAGTGGTATCTTTTTGCATAACCTTCATAATAATTTTATTGATAGCTTCTGGCACTTTTGGATTAATCTCAATTGGTTCTTCTGGTTCTTCTTGCATATGTTTCAATGCAACAGAAACAGGAGTATCAGCATCAAATGGAACTTCCCCTGTCACCATTTCATACATAACAACACCCAAAGAATATAAATCAGATTTTGCATCCGTAAAGCCACCTCTTGCATGTTCTGGCGAAAAGTAATGCACAGAACCAATGGTTGTTCCAAATGCTGTAATGGTTGAATTAGATACCGCTTTTGCAATTCCAAAGTCTGTTACTTTGGCAATTCCGTCTTCTGTAATAATGATATTATGTGGTTTGATATCTCTATGTACAATATTGTTTTTGTGTGCTACTTCTAAGGCTGATGCAATTTGAATTGCTACATTTACAGACCACTTCCAAGGCAACGGTCCTCTTTCTTTTATGATAATTTCTTTTAGCGTTTTTCCTTGGATTAATTCCATTACGATATAATGTAAGTTTCCTTCTACCCCTACATCAAAAATAGAAACAATGTTAGAATGGGTTAATCTTGCTGCTGATTGTGCTTCTACTTCAAATCTTTTGATAAATTCTTCATCTGTTGTGAATTCGTCTCTTAATATTTTGACTGCTACATTTCTTTTTAAAACTTTGTCAACTGCCTTATAAACTGTAGACATTCCGCCATTTCCAACTTTTTCGATTATCTCATATCGGTTTGCTAATAGCTTTCCTTCTAAATTCATAATTTTTTCATTCCTTCCCTAAGGGCTTGTTATATATTTTTAATGACAACAACAGTTATGTTATCATATCCACCATTTTGATTTGCTATTTCTACCAATTCTTTAGGTGCTTTTTCAATATCTTTTTTGGTTGTTTGATATATTTCTTCTTGTGATACCAAATTCGTTAAACCATCTGTAGCTAAAATAATGATATCCTCTTTAAAAAAACCTCTTACCATCACGTCAGGCTCTACAAATGCATTACAACCGCAATGCCTTCATTAACATATTTTTTTGTGGATGGTGTAAGGCTTCTTCTTGGGTTATCGTTCCATCTTTTACTAATTTTTGGACATAACTATGATCTTGGGTTAATTTCCTGATAAATGCTTTTCGCACTCGATAAATCCTGCTGTCTCCAACATGTCCAATAAATGCCTTATTATTATATATTAAACAAATTTCTAAAGTAGTACCCATTCCTTCTAATTCTTTTAACTCTTTTGATTTTTCGTATACTACCATGTTGGCATATTCCATGGCACTTCCTACTAGCTGAATAATACTTTCTTTATCTTTATTAATTTCTTTGAAATTATTTTCAATATAACTTTTAGCAGTTTGTATGGCTAAACTACTTGCTATTTCTCCTCCATTATAGCCTCCCATTCCATCTGCTAACATATAAAGTTGAACGTCGTCTAATGAAGTAGAGATATAGTAATCGTCTTGGTTGATTTCCCTTACTTTACCGATGTCTGTTTTGGCATAAGCTTTTATCATTTTTTCACCTCTGTTTCTTTTTGGTTACATTTTTTCTATTTATCTTATATCACAAGTTTATTTTTTTTGCAAGTCTAGTTTTTGGCATATTTTTATGCTATAATACAGTTAAAGGAGTTTATTATGTGTTTAGAAAAATTAGAGTATGACAAAATATTAGAAATGTTAAGTGATTTTTGTATCACCCAACAAGGAAAAGAACTTGCTCTTAAGTTGCTTCCTAGTAATGAAAAGAAAAAAGTAGAACAACTTTTAGAAGAAACAAACGAAGCTTGTAATCTTTGTTTTCGAAATGGCACCCCTTCTTTTTATGAAATAGCTGATATTTCGGTTAGTCTTAAAAGTTTGGAAAGTAATCATTCTTTGTCAGCAAAAGCTTTATTGTCTTTGGCTCATATTTTTAAATTAGCAAAAGACCTAAAGGCTTACTTTGACAAAGACTTTTTAGATTTAACTGAATTTCCTATTTTAGCAGACTTATTTTCTCGTCTATATACCAATAAAAATGTTACTGACAAAGTATTTTCTTGTCTTTTAGACGAAAATACGATAGATGATAAAGCTTCTAAAACTTTACTATCGATTCGCAAGCAAGAACGAAAATTGGAGCAAGACATTCGATCTAATTTAAATGATATGCTTCATTCTTCATTTTCAAAATATATACAAGAAAACATTATAACCGTTCGTAATAATCGTTTTGTCATTCCTGTTAAAGAAGAACATCGTTCTAAAATAAAGGGTTTTGTTCATGATGTTTCCAACGCTGGTTCTACTTTATTTATAGAACCGATTGGTGTATTCGAAAAAAATAATGAATTAAATCGTTTAAAAATGGAAGAAACTTTAGAGATTGAAAAAATTTTATTAGAATTAACCACTCTTTTTTATCCTTATATAGAAGAGTTAGCTTTGGATGTTGTGATTCTTTCTAAATTAGACTTTATATTTGCAAAAGCTAAGTTTTCTAAATTTCTTAATAGTATCATTCCTACTATCAATGATAAAAAAGAAATTCATTTAAAAAACGCTAGACATCCTCTTATCGACCCTAAAAAAATGGTTCCTATTTCTTTAACGTTAGGAGACGATTTTTCAGGGTTAGTTATTACTGGTCCTAATACTGGTGGTAAAACAGTCACCTTAAAAACAGTTGGACTACTTATTTGTATGGCATGCAGTGGGCTTGCTATTCCTTGTCAAGAAGGTTCTAGCGTCTATGTTTTTGACCATATTTTTGCTGATATTCGGAGATGATCAAAGTATTGAAGGAAATTTGAGTACTTTTTCTTCCCATATGCTTACTATCACCCAAATTATAAAAGAAGCTACCAGTCATTCTTTCATTTTAGTAGATGAGTTAGGTTCTGGTACCGATCCTTTAGAGGGTAGTTGTTTAGCTATTAGTATTTTAGATTATTTTAAATCTCTTGGTTGTTTAACGATTGCGACTACTCATTATCAAGAATTAAAACAATATGCTTTAGTAACCGATGGTTTTCAAAATGCTTCTGTCGAGTTTAATCTTTCCACCTTAAGTCCTACTTATCGATTACTAGTTGGTATTCCAGGCAAGAGTAATGCTTTTGAGATTAGTAAAAAATTAGGTTTAAAGGAAACTATTATTAAAAAAGCACAATCTTTTATGACAGATAGCCAAATTGATATTGAAAATTTATTAAAAAATATTTATGACCAAACTTCTTTGCTAGAAAAACAAAAAGCTGAAATTTCTTGCGAATTAGAACGTGCTAAATCTTTAAGAGAAGCTTTAGAAAAAAAATCAATGGATGTTCAAAAACAGCAACAAGAAATTATTAATAAGGCTAAAATGAAGGCAAGAGACCTTTTGTTAGATGCTAAAGAGGAAGCAACCCATATTATTAAAAAAATGAATGCTACTCAAAATACTTCTACTTTGGAAAATGCCAGAAATACTTTGAATACTAAAATAAAAGATATTCATTTACAAGAAACACCTTCCAAACAAGATACCAAAAATTCTTTATCTGTTGAAGATATTAGACCAAATTTAGAAGTTTTTGTTGAAAATTTAGGACAAAATGGGAAAGTGCTTTCTTATGCTTCCAAAAAGTCTTGCGAAGTGCAAGTGGGAAATTTGAAATTAAATGTTCCTATTAAAAATCTTACCTTGCCTAATTCTTCTACAGGAAATGCTAAAATAACACAAACTGTAAATAACTCTTCTAACTATTCTATAGCAAAAACTAAACTTGCTAAAACAGAAATTAATGTGATTGGCTTAAATGTTGAAGAAGCTACCTTTGTGGTTGATAAATTTTTAGATGATAGTACTTTAGCCCATCTTAATAATGTTCGCATTGTTCATGGAAAAGGTACTCGGAAAATTAAGAAATCGGTATTCATGAATTCTTGAAAAAACATCCCCATGTTAAAAGTTTTCGTCTTGGCACTTTTGGCGAAGGTGAAATGGGTGTTACGATAGTTGAATTAAAATAATTTTTTAAGAGCCTTGTTTCGACTTTTATTTAAAATGTTGTTTCTTAGGCTCTTAATTTTTGGTTCGGCTATCTAATATAGCAATTTTATTGTCATGCATTTGTAGTATTTTTCCGCCTTTTTCGAATTCTTTGTCGTGTTCTTCTAGTTTTTCAGTATGTCCTGTTAAGACTTCTAATATTAAGTCAATTTTTCTTCCATGTTCATGCTCGATTACTGCTACTGTGTTTCCAACTCTAGTCAATTCTTCTTGCATTTGTTTTTGTGTTTCTTCCATTTTGTCTTGTCTTTCTTCCAGTCTGTCTTGTTTTTCTTCCAGTCTGTCTTGTTTTTCATCAATTTTAAGTACAATTGTTAATATTTTTTCTACTTGTTGTTCCAACCTTCCAACCTGCTGTTCCAGATTTCCAACTTGTTTCACAATTTCTTCTACTTGTTTCTCCATTTTCATGCCTCCTTTCTTTTGACATTTTGTTTCAGTTATTTACAGTTAGTGATAAGATTATATACTCCTTCGTATAATTTGTCAATAAAAACTTTTCGACAAAAAGCGACAGATAGATTAATTTCTACCTGTCTCAGAACACTCCACCTTACACATACTTTTCTACGATTACAATGGTTCTTCCACTTCTCGTGGTTCCTGAAAATTCTTTAATGACAAATCTTCCTTTTCCTCGAATAGTAAGCTTATCATTTAGTTTTAATAGTTTGGAAACTTTGGTTTCGTTTTGCCCATTTACAAAAACTCTTTCTTGATTGATAATTTGAACGGCTTTACTTCTAGAAGTTCTAGCCAGGTCTGCTACAAAGTTATCCAATCGTAACGATGGTACTATGATTTTTACTTCTTCTATTTGTACTTCTTTTGGTTGTAATTTTTCTAAGCTTTCGATTGCTATTTTACTGTTTTCAAATCTTTTTAAAAGGGGAAGTTGCTCCTTTAAGATATCAGAAAACTCGTCTACTACTAAAATATCTGCACCTTCTTTATAAACAATAATATCTCCTACTTTTTCTCTTTTTAAGCCAAGTTTAACAATTGCTCCTAAATAATTTCTGTGACAATAGTTTCCTTGTTCTTCTTCTGGCAAGATAACTCTTACTATTTTTAACATTTTATCATAGTTTTTTTCTAACATTTTTTCGTCATATTTTTCTGGATAGATAATTAAAATTTTTCGCTCTGCTTCTTCATATCCTCCATATAATTGGTAGTTTTCAAATTTTATTTTTCTTAAAAAGTTTTGGACTAAAGCTACTTGGTACCTATCTAAAAAATCTGTGTATTCTATTTTCCCTTTTCCTTTTGTAGCTTCTATTTTGTCTAACACTTGTGCTAGACAAATTTTGTCTTCTTGTTTTTTGTAATCTTTTAGTAATTGTTGTTTTTCCATTTTTATCCGTTCCTTCCTTAAATCACAATTCTTTTTTAACCTTATGCCTCTTTTAAAAATAGGAGTTTTTACAAAGCCACTGTTTCTTTGTTTTCTATGGACTTGTAAAAATCTTCCCTTATTTGTTTTTCATCCACCCTATACTTTTCTTCTAATTGTTCTACTCCACCATGTTCAATATATTGGTCTGGATATGCGTAGCTTTTTAGTTTTACATCTGTTAATTTTTCTTCTATTATAATTTCTTGTACAGCTGATGCTAGTCCATTTATAATAGTTCCATCTTCTATGGTAATTACTTGTTTGGTTTTTTCAATTGATTTTTTAATGGTTTGTTTGTCTATTGGCTTTAAAAATCTGCTATTTATTACTTCTACTGTTATTTCTTCTTTTTCCTTTTCAATTTCTTCGGCTACTTTCATGGCTCTTGCTACGGTTTTCCCAATGGCAATGATGCTTAAGTCTTTTCCTTGTTTTAAAACTTCTGCTTTTCCTAAAACTAGTTTTTCCTTGTTTTCCATTTTATATTCGTCTTCTCCTCCTCTTGGATAACGAATCACAACTGGTTTTTTTAAGTTTACTGCTAAAGCTAACATATCTTCTAATTCTTTAAAATCTTTTGGTGCCATAATGGTTAAATTAGGAACTAATCTAAAAAATGCCATATCCAAAGTTCCTTGATGGGTTTCTCCGTCTGCTCCTACAACCCCTGCTCGATCAACACACATAATAACTGGCAAGTTTTGGATTGCTACATCGTGAATTACTTGGTCATAGGCTCTTTGATAAAAGGACGAATAAATAGGAACGACTGGAATTGCTCCTTCTTTTGCCATCCCTGCTGCCATGCCGAATAGCATGTTGCTCGGCAATGCCAATATCAAAGAATCGTTCTGGGAATTTTTTAGCAAATTCGGTTAACCCTGTTCCATCTTTCATAGATGCTGTAACTGCCACAATTTTATTGTTCTTTTCGGCTAACTCTACTAATTTTTCTCCCATTACTTTTGAATAATCTTTTTTCTTTTCTTTTTTACTTTTTCCTGTTTCTAAGTCAAATGCCCCAGTTGCATGGAACTTGTCTGGATTTTCTTCTGCTATTTTGTAACCTTTTCCTTTTTTGGTTAAAACATGTAATAATACTGGTCCTTCTAATTGTTTGCTGATTTTTAGCATTCTTTCTAATTCTTCTATGTCATGCCCATCTACTGGTCCTAAATAACGAAATCCAATGTCTTCAAAGAACATTTTAGGAATGATTAATTGTTTGATACTTCTTTTTAATCTTCTTACTATTTTTACAATTGGCTTTCCTATGGCTGGTACTTTCATGATAGTTTTCTTTACAACATCGCTTGATTTACTGTAAGTTTTTTTGGTTCTTAGTTTGCTAAGTAGCATGTTCATGCCACCAATGTTTTTGGAGATACTCATTTCGTTATCATTTAAAATTACAGTCATTTTGGTTTGGCTCCAACCGGCATCATTTAGAGCTTCTAGTGCCATCCCTCCTGTTAAGGCTCCATCTCCTATTACTGCTAATACGCTATGGTCTTCTTTTTGGATGTCCCTTGCTCTTGCCATTCCTAAGGCTACTGAAATAGAGGTACTACTATGTCCGGTATTAAAGCAGTCTGCCTCTGATTCTTTTGTTTTGGGAAATCCTGCTATTCCTCCTAATTGTCTTAAGGTTTTTAGTTCTTCTTTTCTTCTAGTTAAGATTTTGTGTACATAGGTTTGATGCCCTACGTCCCATACGATTTTGTCTTTTGGCAAATCAAATACGCTGTGTAAGGCTATGGTTAGTTCTACTACGCCTAAGTTTGAGGCTAGATGCCCTCCATTGTTTGATACAACGTCTAGGATGTAGCTTCTTATTTCTTCTGCTAATTGTTTTTTTTCTTCGGTGGTTAGTTTTTTTACGTCTTCTGGATTGTTTATTTTTTCTAGCATTTTTATCACCTTTTATTTTTTATTTGTAGGCTCATTATATCATGTTTTTTTTGTTTTGCCAACATATAAAATATACTTATTGTTGACAATTAACATAAAATTATGTATAATGTTTTCATAACACGGCAACAAAGATAAACTTTAATTAAAGTAAAGGAGGTTTCTTTATGGAATGGAATTTGGAAAAACGCGACAATGGTAGTTACCTGCTAGAAACTAAATCATATTATGATAAAGTCATACAGGGAAAAAACTTCATTGTTGCCTATAATCGGGAACGGGAGGAGCTTATTGTCTACAATAAAGATTTAATCATGACAAACAAGTATAATTCTGTGAAAACGATAGAAGAATACAGGTTTACGGATGCAGTTTTTGCCTTATTAGACAAACATATGCTACTAGCTTTAGATGGTAACAATCTTGCTGCTTTTAAGCTAGTAGACAACTTCAATGAGCCGGCAGATTGTCGTGAAATCAGATGGATTTCTTCTAAAAAATATTTAGTGGTTTCAGAATTTAAGAAAGAGAATGTAGAATTTTGCCGATTTGCATTTCTTATTATTAATTTAAATCAAGAAACGCCAATCACTAAAGAAATCGAAAGATGTGAAGACGGCTATCACTTTAAAGGTAACAATCGTTTTCTTGAATGCGACAATTTTTATTTGCATGACTTGTATACAGAAAGAAGATTAGAGTTACCAAAGAACGAAATATCACTTTTTATCTCTAAAACACATTTAACAGTTCAATATGCTGATGAGGAAGTTCTCATACTTACTTTTAGAGTAAAATTAAAAAGTGACGCATATTCCACAGTAAACCATTGCTTATATATCAATGGAAAACTTGTGCACATTTATGAAAGTGAAGAGTATAAAGAAATTTTGCTAAAATTGCAAAAACTTAGCGAATCAACTTCCCACCTTAAAACTTTGGTGATAAAAAATCAATTATTGATATGGACCGCTGACGGGCCTCCAGAAGCTATACCTGTTGATTCATTCCTGAAAGCAAATCAGTAACTTGTTGTAACAGTTAAATGAAGAGAGCCCTACTTGCTATAGCAACTGGGTTCTCTTCATTTTATTATAATATATATTCTATATTATCTCAATTTTTTCATCCTTAACGCCCACCTTAGCTAGCTTATTCTTCTTCAACTTGCCATCCAAAATCTCCTCTGCCAGCTTATCTTCTAGTACACTTTGAATCGTTCTTCTAAGCGGTCTTGCTCCAAAATTCTTATCAATTCCCTTACTTGCAATTAAGCTTTTTACTTCTGGTTGCAACTCAATTTTAATTTTTTGTGCTTCTAATCTTTTGGTAACTTCATTTAGCATAATATCAATAATGTCACCAATTTCTGCATCTGTTAATTTATGGAACACAATAATTTCGTCAATACGATTGATAAATTCTGGTCTTAATTCTCTTTTTAGGGTTTCCATGACTTCTTTTTTCGTTTCTTCGTATTCTTTTTTGCTATTTTCTTCTTTTCCTAAGTTTTGACTAAAACCTAACGCTTTTTTATCCGTAATTAATCTTGCACCAATGTTAGAAGTCATGATAATTACGGTATTTTTAAAGTTTACGGTTCTTCCTTGGCTGTCGGTTAAACGTCCATCTTCTAAGATTTGTAATAACATATTCATAACATCGCCATGGGCTTTTTCGATTTCGTCAAAAAGAATGACTGAATATGGTTTTCTTCTTATTTTTTCCGTTAATTGCCCTCCTTCATCAAAGCCTACATATCCAGGAGGCGAACCAATTAATTTGGATACGGAATGTGGTTCCATAAATTCGCTCATGTCTACTCTTATCATAGCATTTTCGTCACCAAATAGGCTTTGGGCTAAAGCTTTGGATAATTCTGTTTTTCCGGACACCAGTTGGTCCTAAGAAAAGGAAGGAACCAATTGGTCTTTTGGGGTCTTTTAGTCCTACTCTTCCTCTTCGAATGGCTTTGGCTACTGCTTCTACTGCTTCGTTTTGACCAATTACTCTTTCGTGTAGATTCTTCTCTAAATTTTTTAGTCTTACATTTTCGTCCTCTGTTATTTTTTTGGCAGGGATTCCTGTCCAGCTGCTAATAACTTCGGCTATATTTTCTTCAGCTATATTGGTTACTTCTTTTGTGTTTTTGTTTTTCCACTTTTTTTGCTCTTTTTGATATTCATTTTTTAGTTCTTTTTCTTTATCTCTTAACGTTGCTGCTTTTTCAAATTTCTGCGTTCTTACTGCTTCTTCTTTGTCTTTTTTTACTTCTTCTATTTGTTCTTCTAACTCTTTTAAATTTTCTGGCTCGGTATATGTTTTTAGCTTTACTCTGGAGGCTGCTTCGTCAATTAGGTCAATTGCTTTGTCTGGTAAAAATCTGTCATTAATGTAGCGAACTGACATGGCTACTGCTGATTCGATTGCTTCGTCTGTAATTTTTACGCCATGATGTGCTTCATATTTGTCTCGTATTCCTTTTAGGATTTTTATGGTATCTTGATTGCTTGGCTCATTAACATTAACAGGGCTAAATCTTCTTTCTAGTGCCGAATCTTTTTCGATATATTTTCGGTATTCATTTAACGTGGTAGCTCCTACTAATTGTATTTCTCCTCTTGCTAATAATGGCTTTAGGATATTAGCCGCATCAATGGCTCCTTCTGCTGCTCCTGCTCCTACAATGGTGTGCATTTCATCAATAAACAAAATGATATCACCTGCTTTTTTAACTTCTGCTAAGGCTTTTTTGATTCTTTCTTCAAAGTCTCCTCTATATTTGGCACCTGCTACCATACCAGAAATATCCATAGATACGACTCTTTTGTCTTTTAAAATTTCTGGTACATCTCCTGCTACTATTTTTTGTGCTAGCCCTTCTACTACTGCTGTTTTACCTACACCTGGCTCACCGATTAAACAAGGATTGTTTTTGGTTCTTCTGGATAAAATTTGAATAACTCTTTCAATTTCTTCTTTTCTTCCTATAATTGGGTCTAACTTTCCTTCTGCCACCTTTTTGGTTAGGTCTTCTCCAAATTGATTTAAGGTTGTTGTTTGGTTGTAGCTTCCACTTTTTCTTTCTTGTTTACCACTTTTTTCTTCTCCTGCTAAGTCTTCTCCTTCATTGATTACTTTTACAATTTCATTGTATAATTTAGGAATATTTACATTTAATTCTAATAAAATTCTTGCTGCAATACAATCCCCTTCTCTTAGAATACCAATTAATAGATGTTCGGTTCCAATATAGTTATATCCTAATTTTCTGGCTTCGATAAAAGCATTTTCAAAAACTCTTTTGGTTCTTGGAGTAAATCCTAATGTTTCTGGAATTGGCTCTTCTTGACCAATTAGTTCAATAATTTGGTCTATTATTTCTGTTGGGATAACCTCTTGGTTTCCTAATACTTTGGAAGCAACTCCGCTTCCTTCCTTGCTTAAGCCATATAAAACATGTTCGGTTCCAATGTAATTATGTCCTAACTCGATTGCTACTTCATTGGCTAGTTCAATTGCTTTTTTGGCTCTGTTTGTAAATTTATATGTCATTTAAAATCACTCTCCTTTTTCATATTTTGTTATTACCTTTTCCTTTAAATTTGATTCTTTATGTTAATTATGCTATAATATAGGTATAGCATTATTGCTATTGTAAATTATTAATAGAGGCATTGCCTCTTGGCCCATTTTTTATAGTGGAAACCCATAGGAGGGGAATTATGAAGTTATTTGATATATTAATCTTTATAGCTGTTTCATTAGGCATCTCACTTGTTTATTGTTATATAAACCAATTTGTTGTACTAGGCTTGGTTTTTATATTATTTTTAAGATTTCTTAAACATTTTGATGCCAACTGCTAGCCCCTTTCTATGGGGGTTTTTATTTTTCTTCCAAAATCTGTTTTACCACTTCTGCCCTTTTTATATCCCTTTCTAACGCCTCATACTGCTCGCCTAAAAACTTCTGCAAATTAGCAGGCTTCGTATATAAATATAGCTTTTGTACCTTCAAATCAGTTAGCTCTTTTAAAATTCCTAAATCTGTTCCTAACTTGATATTAGATAGCAAATCTCTTGCTTCCTTAGAAGAAATCTTTTTACAATTGCTTAAGATACCAAAACTTCTATATACTAAATCCTCCAAAGCAATATCGTCTTTAGCTAAAATTTTTCTTGCTTGTCTTTCTTGTTTGATAATTTTATCTACAATCACATTCAAATTTTGTATAATTTCTTTTTCAGTAACCCCTAAAGTTTGTTGATTAGAAATTTGATACATATCACCTGTACTTTTAGTATTTTCACCATAAACACCTCTAATATTAATACCAAAACTATTAATAGCTTCTAGTATTTTATTGGTATTTTGGGTTTTAGAAAGTGCAGGCAAATGCACCATAACTGAAGCCCTTAAGGCTGTTCCTACATTATTGGGACATGCTGTTAAGTATCCATATTGTGTACTAACAGCATAGCCTAAGATTTCTTCTATTTTTTGATCGATTTCAATTGCCAGATTCAAAGTATTTTCCAAGTCTAATCCACAACTAAAAACTTGTAATTCGATATGGTCTTCTCCCCCTATCATAAGACAAATATTTTCTTCATCATTGATTAAAATACTACCAGTTTCGTTTTTATTCAAAGCAAAATCAGGACTAATCAAATTCTTTTCTACTAAACTCATTTTAGTAATATCATCCATGTCCTTTAGCTTCAAAAATTTCAACCCATAACCAATAGCATATAATCCTTCTTTTATTCTACTTTCTAGAGTTTCCCTATCTTCTTTTTTATCTAGTCTAAAGCGAAAGCCATGTATATTTCTGGCTAATCGTATCCTTGTACTTCTTGCTACATCTGTCGTCTCATTGCTTTGCAAATACCAATTCATGTTAGACCTCCTTTATTTGTCCCCATCGGTTCCGGGTTTGTTTGGGGATATTTAGGGATATTTTTTTGATTTCGTCCCTTAATTTAGCTGCTTCTTCATATTTTTCCTCTTTGATAGCTTGTTTTAATTCTTCTTGTAATTTTCGTAATTGGCTATTTTCAGCTTTTTCTTTTGGTTTATTTTCTTTTTTAAAAACAGCTTCTTGATTTGCCATCTTTTGCTCAATTTTATTGTCTATTACTTTTCCTACTCTTCCTATATGTCTGTTTGCACCTTGTATTTTTCTAATAATTGGGTCTAATCTCTCTTGAAAAACTTCATAACAATTACCGCAACCTAGCTTTCCTGTTTCTGCAATATTTTCAAAAGTAGAACCGCAACTATTACATTTTAGTGTTTTAATTTCGTTAAATAATGGCATTGTCATAAACTCTGTGGTAGCAAAATCCTCCATAAACTCCCCAAAAAAGCTTGAAAAATCAATTGGCATGTTAAAATCCATATGACTAATTCCTAGCTTTTTACTACATTCCTCACATAAATTTAATTCTTTTTTTCTTCCATTAATATTTTCTACATAATTTACATTTGCTTCTCTTTTTCCACAATTATCACATAGCATTTTTACTTCCTCCTTCTGGTGTTTTTTGGGACGTGGGCAAAAAACATCGTTTTATTTTTAATATTTTTACTCTTTTCGAAATGATGTTTTTTGACCACGTCCCAAAAAACATCATTCTAGATTTAGTAGCATATTTTTGAAGATTCTTGCTCTTACTTTGTCTTTTTCACCTTTATCTAGTTGTAAGACATTGTCACTGGTTGCTACTTTTAGTAGCTTTGCTTCTTTTTCTTCTATTATGTTATATGTTAAAAAATCGCTAATTAGTATATCTACTTCATTGGAGGTTATTTGTCCTCCTATGTTATTTATGATATGCATGAGGTATTCTGCTTTTTCGTTGTTTACTTTTTTGATGGTGATGTGTCCACCACCTCCTCGCCTACTTTCTACATAATAGCCTTGTGAGGGCTTGAATCTGGTGGCTATTACATAGTTGATTTGTGATGGTACACATTTGAATTGCTCGGCTAATTCGTTTCTTTGTATTTCGATACTGTCTTCTTCTTCAAATAGTTCTTTGATAAATTCTTCTATGATGTCTGACATTCTCAAATTTTCCATCTCCTTTCTTTTTATGTTTTCTTTAGTTTATGAATTTATAATTTGCTTAGTAATATTTTAATTTTGTCTTTGACTTTCTTTGACCTATAATATTATTATACTGCTTTTATTTATTATTTCAAAATCTTTTTTTGACCTTATTTGACCTTTTCTTGGTTTTTTATTTTAATTTTTCTTTATTTTCTTTGTTTTTCTCATTTTTTCGTATTATTCTGTTGTTTTTCGTTTTTTGCCTTTTTAGTTATTTCTTCTAACTCCTCTACTTTTTCTTTTTGTTCTGGTAATGATACCCACGCAAAGTAAGAAGATATGAATTCTCCGTATTTAGTAGCATCTTCACCTACTTCTGCAATTCCATATTCTACTTGTTTTTCTTTTTGTTCTTTTTGGTTTTTTTCCATTTAAAAAATGCACACTCCTTTTTATTGTTATGTGCATTTTTTTTGGTTTTATTCAATGATATATTTAATTTTCCAAAATCAACATAAAACTATTTCTTTTTTCATAAATATATGGTATAATAGTAACAGTTGGTATCAAAGGAGGAATTTTCCATGTGGGAAATATGGCTAATTATAGCAGGAATTTGTTTAATTATAGAAATCATAACCGTAGGATTTCTAATCTTTTGGTTGGCAATTCGGAGCCTTGCTTGCCATGGTAACTAGCCTATTTACCGACAACATTATCATACAAACCGCCGTATTTGTAATATCTTCTGGCATTCTAATTTTTGCTACAAAACCTTTTGTTCAAAAATTTGTCAATCGAAAAGTCAATAGTATAAAAACTAATGTCTATTCTAATATTGGTAAAACGGGAATTGTAACACAAGATATTGATTCTCTAAAAGCAATTGGTCAGGTGAAGGTAAATGGTGAAGTTTGGTCTGCTGTTGGATTACATGACGAAAATATTTTAGCAGGTACCGAAGTAGAAATTAAAGAAATTAAAGGTGTAAAAGCAATTGTAACACCAGTTAAAACTTAAGTTATCTAATTTAAGAGTTTTACTCTTACATGATAGATATATTTTTAAGGAGGTAGAAATTATGGCATTTTTATTAGTTTTACTTATTATTATTTTAATAATTGCCGTCATGTCAATTAAAATTGTTAAACAAGCTGAGGTATACATCATTGAAAGATTAGGAAAATTTTATAAGGTAGCTGATGCTGGTCTTACCATTATTGTTCCTTTTTTTGACCATGTTAGAAGCGTGGTTAGTTTAAAACAACAAACAATGGATGTCCCACCTCAAGGCGTTATTACGAAAGATAATGTTACGATTACAATCGATACGGTTGTATTTTATCAAATAACTGACCCTGCAAAAGCAGTGTATGAAATTCAAAGTTTAAAGAAAGGTATCGAATATTTAGCCATTACCACGATTCGTGATATTATTGGTAAAATGGATTTAGACGAAACTTTTAGTTCAAGAGATGGTATCAACAATCAATTAAGACTTGTTTTAGACGAAGCAACTGATCGTTGGGGATGTAAGATTGACCGTGTTGAAATTAAAGACATTACTCCTCCTGCTGATATTAGAGATGCCATGGAAAAAGAAATGAATGCTGAAAGAAATAAAAGAGCATTAATCTTAGAAGCTGAAGCACAAAGACAATCTTCTATTACCATTGCAGAAGGTAAAAAACAGGCAGCTATCTTAGAAGCAGAAGCTGATAAAGAAGCTAGAATTAGAAGGGCTGCTGGAGAGGCACAAGCAATTAAGGAAGTTGCTGATGCTAAGGCTAAAGAAATTCAAATGGTTTATGATGCTATGAAAAAGGCAGATCCAAATGATAAGCTAGTTCAATTAAAATCTTTAGAAGCTTTAGAAGAAGTTGCTAAAGGTGAGGCTAATAAGGTATTTATTCCTTTTGAAGCAACTAACGCACTTAGCTCTTTGGGTGCTTTGAAAGAAGTTGTTACTGATAAAAAAACAAATAAAAATTAAACTAAATTAGATAAAAAGATTTGAAAAGATTTTCAAATCTTTTTATCTGTGTTCTAATAAAATTTAGAGGAGAAAATGAAAAATGGAAAAATTAAAAGAAAAAATAAATAAAGTAAAACAAAATAACAAATTTATTAATTTTATATTAAATGGTAAAAATATAACAATTATAGTATTATCTTTTTTACTTTTTTGTGCTTTTTGCTCCTATTCTAATCCTATTGATATAACAGAATATAAAAATAAGATTGAAACATTAAATTCACAAATTATAGAATTAAACAAAAAATTACAAGATACTCAAGAACAATTTCAAAACATTCAAAATGAAAATACTTCTTTAAAATCTGAAAAAGAAAAAATCGAAAAAGAAAAATTACAAGTTGAAGCGGAAAAAGAAAGTTTAAGTAAAGAAATAGAAGAATTTAAAACTTCAAAAGCCAACCAAGTATCCTCTTCTGATTCTAAAACTGCTACTTCTTCTATTAGTACTTCCAGCTCTTATAGTCAAGCACCATCTACATCTTCTACAACTAATTCACAAACGGTATGGATTGGAAACACTGGTGACAAATATCACAGACAAACTTGTAGAACTTTAAAAGGTAACGGACATTCCATAACTCTACAACAAGCTCAGTCTCAAGGTAGACAAGCCTGTAAAGTCTGTAAACCTTAAATACTAAATATAAGCACAAAACGTAAAAAGACAGAAATCTTGGATTCATTCACTTTCTGTCTTTCTATTTTTCTATTTCCTCTGTTTTCACTTCTTCTATTCCATACTCTAAATTATTATAATTTTTTTGCTAATCAATATTTACTTACAAAATTTTCTTGGCACTCTTGCACTTATGGTACTAATCATTTCATAATTAATAGTATCGCAATGATGGGCAATATCGTCTAATGTTATTTGGTCATTATCCCAAATAAAAACTTCATCCCCCATATTAACTTCTTTACTATCTGTTACATCTACCATAATACTATCCATGCAAACCATTCCAACAATAGGTGCCTTTTTTCCTTTTATTACAACTTCCCCTTTATTGGATAAACTTCTTGGTATACCATCTGCATAGCCAATAGGTATGGTTGCTATTTTACTTTTTCGTTTTGTGATAAAGGTTCTAGCATAGCTAATACTTGTTTGTTTTTCCACCTCTTTCAGAAAAGTTATTTTTGATTTTAAAGTTGCTACTGGTTTTAATTTTAATTTTTCTGCTATTTTTTCTTGTGATGAGTACCCATATAAAAGTAGTCCAGGTCTTACTAAATTGTACTGAGCCTCTGGAAAGTTTACGATACCATTAGATGCTAAAGCATGTATATACTTTATTTTATTTATTTTTATTAATTCTACTGCTTTTTGAAAGGTTTCTAGCTGTTGTTTTGTATAGGTTTTATCCGTATCTGGCACTGACAGATGTGTGTAAATTCCTTCTACTTTTAAATTTGGTGTTTTTTCTATTTCTTCTAACCATTTTTGAATATCTTGGAAGGCTATTCCTGTTCTTCCCATTCCGGTTTCTATCTCAAGGTGAACTTTCACTTGCTTTTTTTGTTTTTGTATTTCAGTTAAAAATTCCTTGGCTGATAGTCCAAT
Source organism: uncultured Clostridium sp. (assembly GCA_947062645.1). Taxonomy (GTDB): domain Bacteria; phylum Bacillota; class Clostridia; order TANB77; family CAG-508; genus CAG-269. The sequence goes on from CAMSQT010000001.1 coordinate 24,147, forward strand.
GATTAAGTTATTTTCTATTATTTTATCAAGTTCACTAATAGCTGGCTGGTTTAATATAAAAATTTCTTTTTGAAATCCTAATTTTCTTAAATTTACTCCTTCATCTACAGTTGCTACTCCTATGATTTCAAATTCGTTTACTACTTCTAGTTTTGTATTTAGGTAGGTTCCATAGGCATTTGCCTTCATGATTGGCATAATGGTTGTGATTGGTAATATGTTTTTTCTTATTTGTTCTACATTATGCTTAAAGTTCTGAATATTTATTTCCATTACGGTTGGTCTAGTGATTTCGTTTAGACTCATATTTTCTCCTATTCTTCTATTAATTTGTGTTGCTCTGGGTACCATGCAGGTGTACATGGCATGGCAATAGTACAATGTGCATCCCAATAATAGATTTCTCCTTTGTCAATTAATATGGCATCTCCTTTTTCAAATTCTATTGTTTCTTGCTTTTTGTTTAAGGTTCCTTTTCCTTCTATAACATAAATTAATTCTTTACACTTCTCATTTACACAATACCCGTGTTTCTGGATATCTTCCACTTATTTTAGCTGTTGCTAAGTTTATGTCTTTGTCTTCTAGTCCATATTCTAATACTTCACATTTTTCGCTGTTTTTAAATTTTTCAGCTTGATTTTGTTTTACTATTTTCATGCTTACTCTCCTATTTTTCCCACAATTTTCTAATAAAGTTTAATGACACAGTAGATAATGTAAAACCAATAACAGGAACTAATGAACTTAAAAATATGTTATTGATTTTATTGATTAAATAAGAATACACAATAACTACTATGTAAGTTAATATACAAATACATATTTTTCTGGTTACACTTGTTTCCCATTTTTTATCTAATTCTACTTTTTGATTTCTTTGTTTGATTTGTTCAATTTCTTTTTCTAAATCTTTATTTTCCATTTTTCATTCTCCTTTTACTATAGTTTAATTAATATTACACTAATTATGATTAAAATAGCTGCCATCATTTTTCTTAGCATATTATCTTTTTCTTTTAAAAATAGGTATCCAACAATTACATTTAGCATAACTGTCAAAGCACATAATGGTGCAATAATTGTTACATTTTGTAATTGATAGGCTCTTAATTGTGAAATAATCGCAGTTCCCCACGATATCGCAGTAATTGCTATCGCTTTTTTGTTTCCATTTACTAATTCATTTTTTATTTCAGAAGGTTTTATTCTTTCAAAAATTATAATCAATATCGCTGGCACGACTAGTGTTATTGCCACATAAAATGGTAAATTGAAATTATCTGAAATATTAACATCTAAAAATAAGGCAATCGAAAATGCAATATTTCCTAAAATTCCTAAAGCAATATATTTATTGAATTCAAATTTTCCCTTTTGGTAGAAAATCAAAATGTTACTAATAATAATCAATAAAGCTCCTATAAATTTTGTTACAATAAATGGCTCTTTAAAGAAAATCAACCCTGCAAAAATCATAAAGGTAGTCGACAATTGTTTTAACATGCTAAAAGTAGATGCTTCTATCCCACTTCTTACGGTTGTATTAACTCTATCTGTTATAGCATAAAATATGACAGATATGCCAAGCATAATATATACACTAGCATTTGTTGGAAATTTGATTTCAAAAAGTGGGCATAACAACAAAGCTACTGTTCCTGCTAATAATTGTAAGAGTACTGTTAAGGCTCCTGTTTTTTGCATCGTCTTTGTTGCTACTTTATAAAATTGTGTGAATATGGTTGCTAATATCAAGTATAAAATAACATATAATAACCAATTATTTAATATAAGCATGGTTTTTCCTCCTATCTCTTTTTGGTTATTTTATCATGTTCTTGTTAACTTTACAATAAGGTAACTTTGTTCTACATAAAAATATGAAAAGAAAAAAGCTTTTAAAGCTTCTTTTCTTTTTTTATATTCTATTTCATAGCCTCTTCCACAGCAACTGCCACAGCTACTGATGCTCCAACCATTGGGTTATTTCCCATACCAATTAATCCCATCATTTCAACATGTGCAGGTACGGATGAAGACCCTGCAAATTGTGCATCTGAGTGCATTCTTCCCATCGTATCTGTCATACCATAAGAAGCTGGTCCTGCTGCCATGTTATCTGGATGAAGTGTTCTTCCTGTTCCACCACCTGATGCTACTGAGAAATATTTTCTATTTTCTGCTAGTCTTTCTTTTTTATAAGTTCCTGCTACTGGATGTTGGAATCTTGTTGGGTTAGTTGAGTTTCCTGTGATAGATACGTCAACGTCTTCCATCCACATGATGGCAACTCCTTCTCTTACATCATTTGCTCCATAGCATCTAACTTTGCTTCTTTCTCCGTCTGAATAAGGGATTTCTTCAACGACTTTTACTTTTCCAGTAAAGAAGTCAAAGTCTGTTTTTACATAAGTAAATCCATTAATTCTTGAAATAACTTGTGCTGCATCTTTTCCCAAACCATTTAAGATAACTCTTAATGGTTCTTTTCTTACTTTATTAGCTGATTTAGCAATTCCAATTGCTCCTTCTGCTGCTGCAAAAGACTCATGTCCTGCTAAAAATGCAAAACATTTTGTATCTTCTGATAATAACATAGATGCTAGGTTTCCATGTCCTAAACCTACTTTTCTATCATCAGCAACGGAACCTGGAATACAAAATGCTTGTAACCCTTCTCCGATTGCTTTGGCTGCATCTGCTGCTTTTGTGCAACCTTTTTTTACAGCAATAGCTGCTCCTAGTGTATATGCCCATGCTGCATTTTCAAAACAGATTGGTTGTACTCCTTTTACGATTTCGTATGGATTAAATCCTTTTTCTTTACATATTTCTAATGCTTGTTCAAAACTTTCAATTCCGTATTTTTCCATGACTGGTTTGATTTGGTCTATTCTTCTTTCATAACTTTCAAATGTTACTGCCATTTTTATTCCTCCTTATTTTTTATTTAATATCTTATTATCAAATTTTTTTATAAAATTCTCTAGTTCTTCTATGTATTCTTCCTTTATTTGTGTATAAATTTCTTCTGCTACATCTTCTTTGTAAGTATGGGTTATTAAATTTCTATTTTTTAACATTGACATATAAGTTGATCCATTATCAATAATTTGATATTGAAAAGCAGTTCGAATCGTATTTCCTGGTCCTAATTCGTCTAACATTTCTAATTGTTGTAAATACTTTTGTAATGTTTTCCAAAAAAGTTCAAATGTATATTGATACGCATTGATAATTGCCCCTCTATCTTTTTCAGTTCCATTATCTGTATCTACAAATTCCTTTAGCTTTAAGTATGCTTTTTTAAAGGTCTCATAACTTTCAATCAAATTATTTGGCATAAAATTCAACTCCTTCTTTCAAGATAATATCCTTGATTTTGTTTTCTGAACCTATACTATTAAAATTAATTAAGTCTATTTTATATGGTAAATATAAATCGTCTATTTCATAAAATATTTTTGTATTAATGGAAAATGTTAAATTATCACCAAATAAAGCAATATCAATGTCTGATGCTTTTCTATAATCTCCTCTTGCTCTAGAACCAAAAATCTTAGCACTTTCTACTTCTTCATATCTTTTTAGTATTTCGATTATATCATTTATGGTTTTTTCATCTAATCCAAATTTTTGCATATTATTACCTCATTTTCTAAAACAAAGCAAGATGCCACTTTTCACTCATTTTATTGTTTTAAAAAATTAATTAAAATTAGTAAGATGTGCTTTTTTATAAAAATAGACAAGCTGAAGGCGTACGTTGGTACGTCGAAGTTTGAATATTTTTATAAAAATGTGCAGATTGCTGATTTTAATTAATTTTTTCTTGGGTCAATCTTCCTAACTGCCTCATCAAATCTACCATAAGTTCCAGAAGCTTTTTCAATTGCTTCTTTTGCTTCAATTCCCGCTTTAATATTATCCATCATTTTTCCTAAATGAACATATTTATAACCAATAATTTGGTCGTCTTTATCTAAACCAATTTCTACTATGTATCCTTCTGCTAGATTTAAATATCTAGGTCCTTTTAGAGAACTTGAATAAATAGTTCCCACTTGTGAAGTATGTCCTTTTCCTAAATCTTCTAGCCCTGCTCCTACTGGAAGTCCTCCTTCTGAAAAGGCGGTTTGTGTTCTACCATACACGATTTGTAAAAATAATTCTCTCATGGCTGTATTAATAGCATCACATACTAAGTCTGTGTTTAATGCTTCTAATAAGGTTTTTCCTGTTAAAATTTCTCCTGCCATAGCAGCTGAGTGCGTCATTCCTGAACATCCAATTGTTTCGATTAATGCTTCTTGAATAATTCCCTCTTTTACATTTAAAGTTAATTTACAAGCACCTTGTTGTGGCGCACACCAACCGGATACCATGTGTTAATCCTGAAATATCACTAATTTCTTTTGCTTTTACCCATTTTCCTTCTTCTGGAATTGGTGCAGGTCCATGGTTTACGCCTTTTGCTACACAACTCATTTCTTCTAATTCTTTTGAATACATCATTTTAATTACTCCTTTCATTTCTCCATTTATCTTTATTTATATATGTTTTATATATAAAAATTAATAACTTTATTTATGTTTCATTCTTTCAATTTCTTCTTTTGATAATAATAATTGATTTTTACGTTTTCTTTCGTTTGTTTCTACTATTTCTTCTACCTCTGGTTCATTTACATTTTCATTACTATAAGCAATCATGTTTTCAATATCACGAATGTAAATTCCAGAGTCATATTGTTCTTTTTTTGTCAAAGTTTTAGCGCCTAGGAAATAGCGTTGTAAAATCTCCTTGTCTTCTCTACTTACTTGCTCTTCACCAATTCCTAACATTTTATAACGCCATATTACATGTCTTTCATAACTTGAAAAATCACTATGATTTAAGTCTGTGTAATCGTATTCCACCCTGAATTTTAGGTTTTGAATCGATATGGTTATGTTCGACCATATTTGTTTTCTTTCAGATTTTTGAAATTCTTCTCTTAGTTCTTTTATTTTGGCATATAATATTTGGACTAGTTTTAAGTATTGACCTTCGTCTAAATTAAATTTTGCTGGTATTTCGTATACATTAACAGCTTTCTTTTTAAAGATACCTTTTGGAATATAATAGAAGAATAGTTCTCCTGTTTTTCCTTATTTGTCTGGTTTATCTAAAACAGAACTATATAGATATAATTTATCCCATTTTTCTGGTATCATATAAAAAATTTTTCTTTGTATATCTTCGTATATTTCTTTTATTTTTTTGGTATGGTTTAACATATATCCCTCTTTACTATTTTTCTAATAAACTTTCTCCTGTCATTTCTTCTGGTTTTTCCAATTTCATTAAATCAAGCATAGTTGGTGCTAAATCTGCTAATTTTCCTCCTGTTTTTAGTTTTAAAGTTTTGTCATTGGTTACTAATATTAGTGGTACTGGATTGGTTGTATGTGCTGTGTGTGGTTCTCCTGTGCTATAGTCTATCATTTGTTCAGCATTTCCATGATCTGCTGTAATTAATAAATTTCCTTCCTTTTGCTCTACTAGGTCTACTACTTTTCCGTACACATTCGTCTACTGCTTCTACTGCTTTAATGGCTGCTTCTAGACTTCCAGTATGTCCTACCATATCTGTGTTTGCATAGTTTAATATGATACAATCATATTTGTCATTTTTAATGGCTCCTAACACTTTATCTGTTACCTCATAAGCACTCATTTCTGGCTTTTGGTCATAGGTTTCTACTTTTGGTGATGGGACTAATATTCTGTCCTCATTTTCATATTGTTTTTCTTCTCCTCCGTTAAAGAAAAAGGTTACATGAGCATATTTTTCAGTTTCTGCAATTCGTAATTGGCTATATCCCTTTTTACTTACATATTCACCAAAAGTGTTTTTTAATGGCTCTTTTTTAAAGGCTATGTGTACATTTGGCATGGATTCGTCATAGTTTGTGAAACATACATAATATAAATCTAAATCTTTTTTTGTTTCAAACCCGTTAAATTCTGGGTCTACCAAGGCTCTTGTGATTTCTCTTGCTCTATCTGGTCTAAAGTTAAAGAAAATAACAGAGTCATGTTTTCCGGATGGTTGCTACTGGTTCATCTCCATTACAGATTAAAGTAGGTTCTACAAATTCGTCAAATACTTCTTTTTGATAAGAGTCTTCAATGGCTTTAATTGCTGTTCCTGCTTTTATTCCTTCTCCTTTTACTAGAGCATTATAACATTTTTGTACTCTTTCCCATCTTTTATCACGATCCATTGCATAAAATCTTCCAGAAATACTTGCCATTTTCCCAATTTGTTTTTCGTCCATTTTTTCTTGTAGTTTTACAATAAAGCTTTCTGCTGATGCTGGTGGTGTATCTCTTCCATCTAGGAAACAATGTACATATACATCTTCAAAGTCTCTTCTTTTTGCCATTTCTAATAGACCGTATAAATGGCGATTATGGCTATGTACCCCACCGTTTGATACTAAGCCTAGTATGTGTAATTTTGAATTGTGTTTTTTGCAGTTATCAATTGCAGATATAAATTCTGGATTGGTAAAAAAGTCTCCATCTTCAATTGATTTAGTTATTCTTGTTAGTTCTTGGTATACAATTCTTCCTGCTCCAATATTGGTGTGACCTACTTCTGAGTTTCCCATTTGTCCTTCTGGTAATCCTACGGCTAGACCACTTGTATGGATTTCGGTATGGTTATACTTTTTCATTAGTTTATCAATATTAGGTGTTTTCGCCAATTTGATAGCATTTCCATCGTCATTAAGATTATCTCCAAATCCATCTAATATCATTAGCATTGTTAGTTTTTCTTTCATTGTTACACTTCCTTTTTAAGCGATGTTTTTTGGAACGAGGTCAAAAAACATCGTTTTTATTCTACGATTCAGTCTATTCATTAAAAAGTTGTATTTTTAATTTCAAATATTTTGTTGCGATGTTTTTTGACCCCGTCCCAAAAAACATCGCTTAAAAAATTATTTTTCAAAGTTTACTATTTTGCTAAATTCTTCTGCCTTAAGGCTTGCGCCTCCTACTAATCCGCCATCTATGTCTGTCATTTCAAATAGTTCTTTGGCATTTGTGCTTTTTACACTTCCGCCATATTGTATTATAACGCTATTTGCTACCGTTTGTCCATAGATTTCGGCAATTTTATTTCGAATGGCTTTTATGCTATTATTGGCGTCTTCGCTTGTTGCTGTTTTTCCTGTTCCTATTGCCCAAATTGGTTCATAGGCTATGATGGTGTTTTCTACTTGCTCATTGTTTAATCCTTCTAAGGCAAGTTTGGTTTGCTGGGTGATTATTTCTTCGGTTTTTCCAGCTTCTCTTTGTTGTAATGTTTCTCCTACACATACAATTGGTTTTAGTTCATATTGGAAGGCTGTTTTTACTTTTTTATTTACGGTTTCGTCGGTTTCACCAAAATATTGTCTTCTTTCAGAATGACCGATTATTACATATTCTACGTTGATGGCTTTTAGCATTTTTGCTGATATTTCTCCTGTATAGGCACCTTCTTCTTCAAAGTGCATGTTTTGGGCTCCTATTTTTATGTTGGTGTTTTGGGCTGTTAATAAGGCATAAAATAGGTCTGTGTATGGCACACATAATATTACTTCGTTTTGGGTGTCTTTTACTTTTGGTGCTAGTTCTTCTATAAAGTTTATGGCTTCGTTTGGAAGCATGTTCATTTTCCAGTTTCCTGCTATTATTTTTTTTCTCAATTTTTTTCCTCCTTTTTATTTTATAATATGTTTTATTTCTTCTAGCACTTTTTGCATTTCGTTTCTTTGGGCATAACTACAATTTTCGTCTTTGTTTTTTACGTTTTGTTCAAGTTCTTGCAAAGTAATGTATTTTAGTTGGCTTAACTCTTCTAGGCAAATAGTATAATCTTCTATTTTTTTATTTGTTTTATAATAATAATATTTGGTAAAATTATTATTGGTTTTTTCTTTGTTTCCTTCTGCTTGTTTATAAATACCTATTGGTTTTAAATCTTGGATTAATACGTCTATTCCTAATTCTTCTTTTATTTCCCTTACCATAGCATCATCAAAACTTTCTCCTGCATCCACATGTCCTGCGGTCATTCCCCATTTATTGGGTGCTTGCTTTTTGGTTGCTGCTCTTTTTTGTATTAAGAATTCTCCTTTTTCGTTTTGGATTAGTACACATACTTCTCGATGCCATAATCCTTTTTGATGTATGGTATCTTTTTCTTCTTTTTTTCCTGTTACGTTTCCATTTTCGTCTAAAACATCTAATAATTCCATTTTATTTCTTCTTTCTAATTTTAATTATCTAAAAGGCATTTAATTCCTGGTAATTCTTTTCCCTCTAAAAATTCTAATGAAGCACCTCCTCCAGTTGAAATATGTGACATTTTATCCTCTACTCCTGCTTTTTTTAGAGCTGCTGAAGAATCTCCTCCTCCTACAATGGTAATACAATCAATTTCAGATAATGCTTTTGCAATTTCATTGGTTCCGTCTGCAAATTGGTCTACTTCAAATAACCCTAATGGTCCATTCCAAAATACGGTTTTGGCATTTTTTAATTCTTCGATAAATGTTTTTATGGTTTCTTCTCCAATATCAAAGCCTTCCCATCCTTCTGGAATTTCACTGTATTTTACGGTTTTACTTTCTCCTTCTGGTTTTTCTGCTTTCCCTATCTTAGTGTCTACTGGTAACATGAATTTTACATGTTTTTCTTCTGCTTTTTTCATTAGGTCTTTTGCTAAGTCTAATTTGTCTAATTCACAAATGGAGTTTCCTACTTCGTATCCTTGGGCTTTAAAGAATGTATATGCCATCCCTCCTCCAATTATTAGTGTATCTACTTTTTCTAATAAGCTGTCGATTACTCCTATTTTGTCACTTACTTTTGCTCCTCCTAAAATGGCTACAAATGGTCTTTCAGGGGTTTCAATACTGTTTCCTAAGAATTTTAATTCTTTTTCTATTAAAAATCCTGCTACTGCTGGTAAAAATTCTGCTACCCCTGCTGTTGAACTATGGGCCCTATGGGTTGTTCCAAAAGCATCACTTACATAGACTTCTGCTAAATCTGCTAGTTGTTTTGCAAATTCTTTATCATTTTCGGTTTCTTCTTTGTGAAATCTTACATTTTCTAATAATAAAATTTGCCCATTTTGTAAGTTTTTTGCTTTTTCTTTGGCATCTTCACCTATTACATCTTTTGCCATGATTACTTCTTTTCCTAATAGTTTTGCTAATTCTTCTGCTACTGGCTTTAAAGAATATTCTTCTTTGAATTCTCCTTTTGGTCTTCCTAAGTGTGAACACAATATGATAGCACAATCATTTTCTAGTAAGTATTGTATGGTTGGTAAGGCTCCTTGTATTCTTTTATTGTCTCTTATTTTTTGGTTTTCGTCCATTGGTACGTTAAAGTCGCAACGTACTAATACTTTTTTTCCTTTTAAGTCGATGTCTTTTATTGTTTTTTTGTTCATTTTTTCATTCCTCCTTAAGATTTCTTTTTTTATTAGTATTTCCTTTTTTTACTTAGCTGATACCATTCTATACCAAAAAAGAATACTTTTCAAGTATTCTTTATTTTATTTTTTTATGGTACTTTAATTTCCATTTCTAATGCCCATTGTTTTTCATTTTGATTGTTAGTATTTCCTGAAAAGCTAAAAAATCTAAGGCTATCATTTTATTATCTATCCAATACCTTTAGTATAATGGCACTAACTAATCCTGTATCCTCATTATATTCTACCATTGATGTATATTTTTTATTCTTATTCTTTTCTATAAAAGAAGTCAACCTTTTTGTTGCTTTTTGGTTACTATCCAATCGTTCCAACTTCAACCTTAATTCTGTATTAGAAGCTACCTCAATATCTACCAAATTATCTTGAATTGCTTCTATTAATTTTAATACTTGTTCTGCTTCTAAATTCTCGCCTTGTAAAATTTCAAATTTAGAATTAAAACGATTTTTTTGTGTTTGTGTAATTTCTCCGGTTATTTTCTATTTCTTCCTTGTCTTGTTTTATTCCTACTACTTTTAAAACTTCTAATATATCTTCTTGCTTAATATCATTTGTCATTATCTCTTCTAATTTTTTGTTGATTTTTTCTGTAACTTGTTGCAATACAGATTGTAGTTTTTCTTCCTCCAACTCACTTAATTCAATTGTTTTCTTTTCTTCTAAATCAAGTTTATCTTCAAAATCATTTACAAGATTAGTTTCTTGTTCTATTGTTGCTTCTACTTTATTAGCATTATCTTCATAAGTAGCTACTATATTTTTATTTGCTTTTTCTCCATCTACCTTTTGCATATTAGATAAACTATATTTTACCGTTTCTTCTCCTTCTGTTTTTTGCAAACTAACGGTTTTTTTCTGGTTTTCTCTTTTATAGGTAATTTGTGTTTCATAGTCATTTTTTTGATAAGATAACTGCATGTAGTTTTCCTCTATTAATGATAAGAAATCTAATGTAATTTTATAGTCTGGATTTTGCAGTTCCATTCTTACTGTTTTATGATAATTTTCATAAACTGTAATTTTGGCTTCTTCTTGTCCTATATTATTTTTGGTTATATTGTCAATGGTTTCTTCTATTTTTTCTACAAATTGTTCTTTCAAATTGCTAGATTTCCCTACTTGATAAGCACTTAATTCTTCTTGCAAATTAGAAAGTTTATTTAAAAATATCTCATCTTGCTTCATTTCTTCTAATATTTTAAGGTAGACATTGTTCATTTGTTCTTTGGTTAGGGTTAAAGTATAGCTATTTACATTGATATTTTTCCCATTTATTTGTATAGTTTGATTACTTCCTTTTGTGAAATTATCTTTTGAAACATTGCTACTTATTATATTAGAATATTTGTTTTTTATGGTTTGTAACTCTTCTGCTGAAAATTCTAAAGTTTCTTTTATCGTATCTAATTCTATAGTATCTGGTAAATTTTGCATTTCTTCTGCCATTCCTAATTTTTCTAATAGCCTTGGCATATTTTCTTCTTCTGTTACTAAATATTGCTTAAATAAATCAGGAAAACGAAGTCCATAAATATTCTCATTTTGTAAATATTCCACTTCTGCTATCTTTTCTTCGTTTTTTAATAAGTTGATTTCTTGGTAGCTATATTGATTACTTTTATCAACTTGTCCATTTATTTCCAAACTCAACTCATTGATAGCATTTTCTTTGTTTGGAGTATATTCTATTTTTGCCTTTGTTTTTTTGGTATATTTACTTTGTTCTAAGGAATTATCATACTCGCTTTTTTCTTCTAATTCACTGTAAACATTACTCAAGTTTTCTACATTTTTTCCCATATATTTGGTAAATAAAGTTTGGCTTGATTTAAACATATCTGTATTCATATATATAATTATAAAAGCAATAGCAAGTATTAGTAGAATTAGCAAAATAATTCCAATCATTATCATTCTTCTTTTTTTTCTTGGTATCATTTGTTTTTCCTCTCCTTTTTTCTTATTATAGCTTTTTACTATTCGAAAAGCAAGATTATTTTAATCTTTGTTTCACTGCCTCGTAAACAATAATTCCTGTGGAAACAGAAGCATTTAGGGATGTTACTTTCCCCTTCATTGGAATTTTTACCAAAAAGTCACAATTTTTCTTTACTTTTTGGCTAATACCGCTTCCTTCATTTCCAATTACAATGCCAATTGCCATTTTAAAATCTTGATCATAATAATAAGTCTTGGTATTGATGTCTGTTCCACAAATCCAAAGTCCTTCTTTTTTTAGGTCTTCTATGGTGTCTGTTATATTGGTTACTCTTGCTATTTTCATATGTTGAACGGCTCCTGCTGATACTTTATTTACGGTACTATTTACTGCTGCTGCTCTCCTTTTAGGAATGACAATTCCATGCACACCTGCTGTTTCTGCTGTTCTTATAATAGAACCTAAATTATGAGGATCTTCAATTCCATCTAAAATTAGAACAAATGGCTCTTCTTTTTTGGTTTTAGCTCCTTGCAAAATGTCTTCTACCTCACAATATTCGTAAGGTGGCACCATAGCAATAACTCCTTGGTAATTTAGAGTTTGAGCTATTTCTTCCATTTTTCTTTTTTCTTTTTCAACTAATATTACCTTTTTTTCTTTTGCCATGCTAATAATTTTGTTGATAGAACCATGCCTTTCTCCTTTGGTAATAAAGATTTTGTTAATATCTTTTCCACTTTCTAATAGCTCGATTACAGCATTTCTTCCTTCTACTTGGTCGTTGTAGTTTTTATGGTTTTCTTCTTTCATTTACTTCTCCTTTCAGGGATTGAGGGACGTGGCATAAATCCCAAAATAGGGGTTTTTATGTAAG
>CAMSQT010000002.1 GCA_947062645.1 uncultured Clostridium sp.
TGTTAGGTCTGTTGGTGCTACTATTTTCATTGCTTTTTCTATGGTGTCTTGTTTGGCTTGGTTTTGATATGTCATTTTGATTGTTTCGTCTTGTGTTGCTGCTTTTTTGTCTACTCCAAGGTTTGCGTTCATAACTACAGTAGCTCCTTCCACTGCACCTTCTTTGTAGTTTGTTTGCTCTCCTTCTAAGTTGATTTCTACTGTTTTTCCATTTACTTGATAATTGTTTACTTTTAGTTCGTTTTCATATAATAAATTGATACTGTTTACTTCGATGTTTTGTACTTGCTGTGGTAATTCGATTACAATTTTTGGGTTTTTGTATAGGTCATATTTTTCATTATTTGAAGTTAATACCGTTTTGATTTCCACATTATTTCCTACTACTGTTGATAGGGTTTCTTTGTTTACTTCTAATCCTGCTTCGGTTTTTGTTTCTTCTAATTTTATTGTACTTTCGGCTGTTTTATCATTTGCTACTACGGTGTTTTTTAAACCTACTACATTTGACATTTTTTGGGTTTCGCCATTTGTATGAATGGTTTTTATGTGATTAAATTCTAGTTTTCCTTCTGCTATTGGTGCAGTTGTTACTATTTTTAAGGCTCTTACTTCTTTTCCTTCGTAGCTGATTCTAATATTTCCTTGTTCATCTTCTTGTGTTTGATTTGTAATAACTCCTACTTCTTCTTGTGCATGGTTGTAAATTGTTATTTTTCCGTTTTCTCCAAGTATTTTGTTAAACCCAGCTTTGCTTAACATGGTTTCATTGTAAGTTACGTTTGCTAGTTCTTCTTTGTCAGCCATTACATATTGACTGTTGTTTTCTACTATGGTAAGGTCTTGCATAGCTGATGCTAAGTTTACTTTTACTTCGGTTCTTGCTTGGTATTGTCTGTCAATTCCTGCATTTAGTTTTCCTTTATAAATTGTATTTTCTACGTTATTTGCGCTTACTTCTAACATGGCATCTAATTCTTTGTTTTCTACTGCTATTTCGTTTTGTGCTTCTATTTCTTTGTTTCCATATAGTTTGATTTTTTGGTAAGCATTTATTTTTAAGTTTTCGGTTTTTGCTTCTTTGTCATAAATGCATGTTAAGATAACGTTTTCATTTCCTTGTTTTTTCCAAGCTACTTTTTGCTCTTTGGTTGGTTCGTTTTTCAAGGTTAATTCTACGTTTGTTCCATCGTTTTTCTCTTCGATTTTTGTCATGTTGTTTAAGTATTCTATTTTTTTAATCTCTGCTTTTTTACCATCTATTTCTGGAATGGTAATTTTAGCATATATCTCTTGCATTGGGTAATTGTTTTGTTTTAGTCCCATATGGTAAGAAATTTGAATCACTCTTTTTTCTTCTCCATGAATGGTTGCTATTTTATTGGTAATTACTTTCATATCGTTTTGTATGTTTTCTTTTTGGTTGTTTTCTACTAGTTTGAAAGTAACATTTCTGGTTGCTTTGATAGCAATGTTCTTTTGAGTGCTATCTTTGTAGATACCTTTAAGGCTAATTTTGCTTACGATGTCTAATAAACCTACTGAGAAGTTGTCTTCTTTGATAGGTTCTATTTTTACTTTAATTTCTTCTGTGGTTCCTACGTTTATTTGGTTTAGGGTAATAACATTGTTTTCAATTTTATTAACATAGCTACTTTCCGTTTCTTTTAAAATAAAGTTACTATTTTCAATTGCTATTTCCCCATTGAAGTATCCTTCTTTTTTTACTCCTACACGCAAATATAGGAAAGTTTCTTCTTCATTTAGTTGTTTTTCTAGTGTTGTTACTTGCTTTCCTTCTTGGTTTTTAAAATATGCTTCAAATTCCACGTTTTTGTGGTTTGTTGCTACATTGTCTGCTGCATAACTGATTAAGCCTTTTCCTACAAAGACAAAGTTTGCCATTGTCATGGTTAAAATTAGACTTAAAATCATACTGGTTTTAAAGATTTTGTTTTTCATAGTATCCTCCTCTTACACTTAGGTACTTTTTTACCCAATTACTCTAATATATTATAGCTACATCTTTAAGAATAAATCAAGTAGCTAGTTTATCTTTTGCTTGATTTTACATGGTTTTTGCCTTACGGATTATATAAATTGTGGAATAATATTACTTTTTTATTACATTTTTTGTTATTCCTACATAATCACTTTTTATTATACACTTTTTTTATCTATTTTTCAATGGTTTGACGATATTTTTTTAACTTTTTATGTAACTGTTTTATTTTTTGTTGTTTTTTGTCGAAATTAGTTATAATTTTTCATTTTTTTAAGTGTTTTAGAGCTTTTAAAATAACTGTAAAGTTTTTTCATTTTTTTCATATAATGGTTTATAGAGGTGATTGGTTTGGATAATTTAAATTTTGATGAAAATACCATAAATAAGCTAAAAGATATGATGAATAAAGGAGAGTTAAATGATGTGATGTCAAAAATTTCCCCTGAAATGATTCAAAATTTTTCTTCTATGATGGGAAATAGTGGTGGCTCTAATAATTCTGGTAATGGTAATAGTGGTAATACTAATAATGGAGGTTTCGATTTTAGTCAGCTAGATATGAATACCATTATGAAGATGAAGTCGGTTATGGATAAATTAAATACTTCAAATGACCCTAGATCCAATCTACTACAATCTTTGAAACCTTATCTTCGTGAAGAAAGAAAGGGCAAAGTAGATCAGTATGCTAATTTACTAAATGTAGCTAAAATTGCTGATCTTTTTAAAGATTCTAATTCTAATAATAAGGAGAGTCCTGGTAATGGCTAGTTTTTATAATAATTATTATCGCTTTTATAGACCTTATCCTATGCCACTAGTTAACTACTGTGAACCTAAAAAAGCTTGTCCTACTACTGAATTAGCTAATAATTTACCCAAAAAAGAGCCTTCTTTCAAAGAGAAAGAAAACTCTTTTAGGTCTTTTTCTTTTGGTCCTGTTAATTTTAAAAATCCTTTTTTTAGTGATGTAGAGGAACCTATTTTTGAAATTTTTGGGATTCAATTGTATTTGGATGATATCATTATTTTAGGTTTATTGTTCTTTTTGTATCAAGAGGGTGTACAGGATGAGATGCTTTTTATGGCTCTGATTTTATTGTTAGTTGGCTAAGTTTATTCAATTATAATTTCTTCTCCTACGACACTAACATAAGCTTGTTTATGCATTGGCTCTTCGTCACGGTCAATTTCTTTTAACACGTTTGCAATTCTTATTTGTACCGTATCTACTAATCCTGCCGCAATAATAGCTTGTTTATTTCCTTTGGCACCAGCATGGGCAAGACCTCTTAAGGCTCCTAAGATTATGATATTGTCTGCTGCCATTACTTCTGCACCAGAATTTACATCTCCAATAATAACCAAACTTCCTTCTGCTTCTATCTTTTGACCTGAACGTAAAGATCCTCGATGGAATTTGGTTTCAGATAAGGCAATTTCTTTTTCAAAAGCTTTTTTTATATTGTGTAAGCCTAATCCTTTTGGCATGTCAAAATCAATTTCTACGTCTATTTTATTCTTAATTAAATTTTGGATTTCGTCCATTTCTTTGTTTTTTAAGATTTTTCCAGTTACCATGATAGGTGTTTTTTCGTCTTTATATAGTTTTTTTAGTTCATTTAATTTTTTTGTTAAATCTTCTACAATTTCTGCTTGCTCTGCGATATCACTTAGTTTGATAACTATTTCGTCTTTTTTTAGATTAATACTAACACAATTTTTCATTTCTTTACATCCTTTCTAGTTCATGATTTCAACATATGGTGTTGCACTCATATCCTCTTCTACATTTTGCGTATTCATACCAAAATATTCTGCCATAATATCTCTTACTACTTCAGCCGTATAGTTTCCATGTCCTCCATTTTCTACCATAACAACAATTGCAATTTCTGGATTTTCAAATGGTGCAAAACCAACAAACCATGCATGAACTTTATTGTTTGGTGCTTCTGCTGAACCGGTTTTTCCTCCTACGCTGATATTAAAGTCTTTAAATCTTACATAGGCGGTTCCGCTAGTATCACTAGTAACAGATTTCATTCCTTCTAGTACTGCTTTTAGGTAGTTTGGATTAATTTCTTTACTTTCCATATTTTCTGGTTCTAAACCTAGTTTTTTGTTGACAAATTGATTAATTTCTTCTCTAGATGCTTCTGACCCGTCTGCATTTCGAATGGTTCTTATTAAGCTAACATCTACTTTTTTTCCACCATTAGCAAGCATACTGATATATTTTGCCATTTGAAGGGGACTAAATTCGTTATCTCCTTGTCCAATAGATGCGTTTAAGGTATTTCCAGGATTCCAACCTGGATCGTCTGGATGTAGTTTTTGTTTCGCTTCTTTGCTTGCTACGACTCCTGCTGTTTCACTTTGTAATTCGATTCCTGTTTTGTTTCCTAATCCAAAATATCTAGCTATTTCTGCTAATTTGTCAATTCCCATTCTATCTCCTGTTTCATAGAAGAAATAGTTACAAGATCTTTCGATTGCTTGTGATACATTAACATAGCCATGTCCTCTATGATGATCCGTATATAACCAACAGTTCATAGATATTCCATATTTTCGATAAACTCCAGTGTCATTGATTGTGGTTTTTAAATCGATGACTCCTGATTCTAGTCCTGCAATAGCGGTTATCATTTTAAAGGTAGAACCTGGTGAATAAGAGTTTTGGGTTGCTTTGTCTACTAATGGCTTAGCTTCGTTGTTGGTGTAGTTGTTCCATGCTTCGTTACTAATACCTCCGAATAAAGTCTTCTGGGTTATAATCTGGATAGCTTGCCATGGCTAAAACTTCTCCTGAGTTTACGTTCATAACAACAGCCGCTCCTGCATTGGCATTGTATGCTTTTCCAAATCCTCCACTTGCTATTTTTTGTATGTTAGCTGCTAGTGCATTTTCTGTTATTTTTTGAAGGTTTGCATCTATGGTAAGAACAACGTCTGATCCTGCTATTGCTTCTTTGGATACATATTCTGCTGTTGTGGTTCCGTCTACTGCCATGTCGATTTGTTTGGTTCCGTTTTTTCCTTTTAGGTATTCTTCAAATACATATTCGATTCCTGTTTTTCCTATTAAATCATTTTGGCTGTAATAATTTTTTCTTGCTTCATATTCTTCACTATTTATTTTCCCAGCATAGCCTAATATATGAGAAGCTAAGTTGCCGAGATGTGTATCTTCTTACGGGTTTTACTAAGATGTTGATACCAGAAAATTTTTCTGCACTTTCGCTAAATTCTGCTACCGCTTCTCTTGGAATGTCTTCTGCAATGGTAACAGCTTTTGTGCTACTATATCCTTTTTGAGCAATTAAATAGCGAATTACTATGATTTTTCTTATTTCGTTTAGGTCTGTTTGTTTGATTTTGTATTTATCTTTAAATTTGTAAAAGGCTTGTTCTGCTGTTATGTCTTCTTCTAAATTATTCGTTTTTTTCCATTTAATTAAGGTTTCGTTTCCTATGGTAAATTCAAATGGTTCTAATTTGATTGGAAAGGTATCGGCATAGGAACATCCATGTTTTTCTAAAAGTTTTATCATGTTTAATATGTTAGTATTTAAGGTGTCTGTGTCTACTTTACTTTTATACATTTCTAAGGAAAATTCCATTTTAGAGGTAACTAACGGGTTTCCTGTTTTGTCTAAGATGGCTCCTCTTGAAGCTTCTAGGGTACTTTCTCTGGTTAATCTTGTGTTGGATTGTTCTCTATATTCTGCACCATGTACAATTTGAAGGCTGAATAATCTGACAATTAGGATGATTCCAATGATATAAATTAAAATTGTTAAAACATTAAATCTTAAATTTACGTTTGCTTTTTTCTTTTTGGCTTTGTATTTTCTTATCAAATCTTCACCTTCTTTCTTTTTGTTTTATGTTATCTTTTTAAAAATATCTTGTTAATATAGTATTTGCTTTATATTCATTTTCTATATAATAGCCAGCTTTTTGAATGAGTGGATATAGGATAATTGTTAAGATTAAATTAAAGATTATTTCAATTACTAGTATTTTTATAAAATTTAATAATTCTATGTTTGTGCTAACAAATATATAGTTTAATAACCATGCTAATACTTCGAAGGTAACTGTTGCTCCTATTACCATTACCATGATTGTCATTCTACTATCTTTAGAGAAATTTTTGTCAAATATAGTTGTTACAAATCCTATTAGTCCTAGCCCTATACTATAAATTCCAATTTTGGTTCCTATACTTAAATCTAATATAATTCCTATTACTAGTCCATAAATGGTTCCCATGGTTCGATTGCCAAATAATCCAATAAATAGAATTAAGATAACAAATAAGTTTGGCATAATTCCTGCTATATTAAACCAACTAAAAAAGTTTGCTTGTAATAAGTAAATAATAAAGGTTGTTATAATTAAACTAATATGAATAATTGTCTTTTTCAATTGGCTTCCTCCTTGTTATTCTTGATTTGCTATAACTAGTACGGTATCTAATTTATTAAAGTCAACTGCTGTTTCTACAATGGCGTATCTATCTGTCATGTTTTGCGTGTTGGTTACTTTTTTTACGGTTCCTATGTGAATCCCTTTTGGATAAATTCCTCCTAATCCTGATGTTTCAATGCTATCTCCTTGTATGATGTTGGCTTCTGTTGGAATGTACATGGCTTTTAAGGCTGAAGTTTCGTCTAAGGTTCCTTTGCAAACAATGCTGTCTTTGGTGGTACTCATTGAACAACTAACTGAACTTGCTGTGTCTATAATGGTTTGTACTTTGGCAGTATTTTCTGTTACTGATACAACATGTCCTACTAGTCCTTGATCTCCAATTACTGTCATGTCTTCTTTTACACCATCTTTTTTTCCTAGATTGATTACTATGGTTTTAGAGTAATTACTAATATCTTTTCCTATAACATAACCAGGGATGGTTTTGTATTCTCCATATTTTTTGGTTAGGTTTAGGTATTCTTTTAGGGTTTCGTTTTGTGTTTTGATGTTTTCTAGTTCTCTTAAGGACTGTTCTAATTCACTATTTTTTTGCTTTAGGTTTTTGTTTTCTTCTTTTAGGTTACCAATGTCTGTAAAAAAGGTATTGTTTCCTCCTATTTTATTTTTTAAATAGGTTAGTCCATTTTGAATTGGCATAACTAAGTTGCTTGCTGCATTTTCAAAAAAGGAGCTTTCTTTGTCTCCATTTGAAAAGATAACAATTAATATTAAAATAATAATAGTTATGATAATTCCTATCATTCCAGCTTTTTTGTTTCTTTGCATTTTTTTACTTCCCTTTTTTATTATTTTCTTTTTCTGCTGTTGATTAGAACGGTTTTTAATCGTTCTAAGTCTTCTAATGTTTTTCCAGTTCCTCTTACAACACAGTCTAATGGCTGTTCTGCAATATAAACAGGCATGCCTGTTTGGCTACTTAGTAGTTTATCCAAGTTTTGGATTAAGGCTCCTCCACCTGCTAATACGATTCCTTTTTCCATGATGTCAGAAGCTAATTCTGGTGGTGTTTTTTCTAGGGTTAGCTTTACAATATCTACAATTTTTCCAACTGATTCTTGTATGGCTTCTTGGATTTGTGTGGATGTAATGGTAATATTTCTTGGTAGACCACTACTTAAATCTCTTCCTCTTATTTCCATTGGTGTTTCTGTCATTAGTGGCATGGCACAGCCTATTTTCATTTTGATTTGTTCTGCTGTAGTTTCGCCGATGGCTAAATTCATTTCGTGTTTAATGTAGTTTATGATGTCATTGTCTAGTTCGTCTCCTGCAATTCTTAATGAATGACTTATTACAATTCCTCCTAAGGAAATAACGGCTACTTCCGTAGTTCCTCCTCCGGATATCCACTATCATGTTACCACTTGGTTCAGCAACATCTAAAGAAGCGCCAATTGCTGCTGCCATAGGCTCTTCTACTAGATAGACTTCTTTTGCTCCTGCTTGCATAACAGATTCTTCGACAGCTCTTTCTTCTACTTCGGTAATTCCTGATGGTACCCCTACTACAACTCTTGGTCTTCCTACGTTATATCTTCTTCCTACTTTTTCTAATATGTTTTTTAACATCAATTGAGTGGCTGTAAAGTCGGCTATTACTCCATCTTTTAAAGGTCTTACGGCTTTTATTTGTTCTGGCGTTCTACCGAAGCATTTCTTTTGCTTCTGTTCCGGTTGCTTTGATGCCCCCTGTTTTTCTATCAATTGCCACAACAGATGGTTCTTTTAAGATAATTCCTTTTCCTTTTAAGGTTACTAAGATATTGGCTGTTCCTAGGTCAATTCCTATGTCTTTTGACCCCCATGTAAAAAGTTTCATGTTTTTTCTTCCTTTCTTTTCTTTATGTCTACTTTTTTCGTGTCAGCTTGTTTGACAATTTGGTCAAATATACTGGTATATGTTTTGTCTCCTATTACGATATGGTCTAATAATTGTATTCCTACTAAGTTTGCCGCTTTCATAAGTCTTCCTGTATAGTCTAAATCTTTTTGGCTTGGTGTGGCATCTCCTGTTGGGTGGTTGTGTACTAATACAAATTTTGATGCTTTCATTTTGATAGGCTCTTGCAAAATGTCCTTGATGGGAATTTCTATGAAATGATTGCCTCCTACTGCTACTTCTTTTATTTTTATGATGTCGTTTTTGCTGTTTAGTATAACTACTTTTAAAATTTCGGTACGTTGAAAACGTAATTCTTCCATTAAAATATTAGCTAAGTCTTGTGGGTTTTTTACGTTCATTTTTCTAAGTTTAGCTGGCATTGTCATTCTACTTGCTAATTCGCCTACTGCTTTTAGTTGAATGGCTTTTACTTTTCCAATTCCTTTGATTTGCATCAGTTCTTCTAGACTGATGTTTCTTAAAAAATTCATTCCTTCACTTTTGGCTTCGCTTAAAGTTAGTATTCTTTGTGCTACTTGTACAGATGTTTCTTCTTTGGTTCCTGTTTTTATGATTATGGCAAGTAATTCTGCATTAGATAGTGCTTCTTCTCCATGCCATTGTAGTTTTTCGTATGGTCTTTCTAATTCTGGTAATTGTTTGATTGTGATTGGCAAATTGATCTTGTCCTTTCTTGTTTTAATTTGCCCCTTTTGTTTTTATGCTTTATCTCGTTATACTTTTTTGTAAATAAAGATTGCTAATACCATTCCTATGATACTAGATATGCTGATTTTAAACATAAGTGCAAAGGTAATTTTGATGACACTTAAGTCTAATACGACTGGATTTTCTAACCCAAAGCTTTGGCTGTAAGATAGCCACCAAAGCCAGTTTACTTTAGATGCTAGTTCTCCTAATAGTCCCCCTACTACTAGGCCTGATAATATAAATACTAATAAAATCCATATATTTTTTTCTTTTGTTGCCATTTTTATCCCTCCATTTTTTCTTACGGCTATTGCATTTTTATTCTACTTTTGGTATTATAACTTGTATTAACAATTTTTTCAAGTGAATTGCTATATTTTATTGAAATTTTTTAATTACCAAAAATTGTGGCTTTTCATATAATGATAGAAGTAGTATAATATAATTAGTACTAGTTAAGGGGGAAGTTATCTTTATGAAAATTGAAAAACTTACAGAAAATAAAATTCGTGTGATTCTTCCATTAGAAGAGTTGGAAATGGAGAATGTGAATCTTCATAGTATTATGTCTAAAGGTCTAGAATCTCGGTGAGATTTTTTCTGGTATTTTAAAAAGAGCCGAAAAGGAGATTGATTTCCATACAGATGGCTGTAAATTATTGATTGAAGCTTTTTCTTCTATGGAAGATGTAGTAGTTTTTACGATTACAAAATATGTGCCAGAGAAAAGCTCTTCTAGTCATAAAAAGTTAATTGTTAAACGAAAATCTTTTCAGCAAGATTCTACTCATTCTGTTTGTCAATTTGATACTTTTGAAAGCTTTTGCGAGTTTTGTAATAATTTTAAATCTTTACATAATGCAACCAATGATAAGCTAGCTAAAAATATTGCTTTGTATTTTTGGAAAGATACTTATTATTTGGTTTTGAGAAATGTGAATGTAAAAGCTAAGACACTTAAATTATTTTATTCTTCTTTGGCTGAGTTTCGGGAAGCTTGTTTCTTTCTCAGAACATTTTGAGACTAAGCTTTTGGAACATGGAAATGTTGTGATTAAGAAAAATGCGATTGATGTTGGTGTGAATTTTTTTGCTTGCTAAAGTAAAATGCCAAAGAGGGAATTATCTCTCTTTGGTGTTTTTTCTTTTCTAACATTAAAAATAAAAAAAATAATAAAGTTTTTGTTCAAGCTAATTTTCATAGAAATTCTAAATTCGTTTTATGGCACCCTTCCATGTCAAGCATGAACTCTTTCCATAAAATGAATTAAGAATTTCTAACTCAATTACTTTCAAGCAAACTTTATTATTTTTTTATTTTTATGATAGTATTTAAAATACCAGAAATAGATAATTCCCTCTTTGGCATTTATTAATATACATAGTTTTGTGGATTGTAGGCTACACCATTTACTCTTACTTCTAAATGTAAGTGTGGTCCTGTTGAGTTTCCTGTTGAGCCAACAGAAGCAATGGTTTGACCTTGTGATACTTGTGTTCCTGCTGATACATATAGTTTACTGCAATGTCCATAGTAAGTTTGTACGCCATTTGCGTGTGTAATTACTATCATATTTCCGTAAGATCCTTTTCTTCCTGAGAAGGTAACGGTTCCAGAAGCTGCTGCTCCAATTGGTGTTCCGGTTCCAGCTGCAATGTCTAATCCTGTATGGGAAGATTTTCTTAGGTTACTTCTTACTCCAAATCTTGAGGTAATAACTCCTGATACTGGTCTTGCTAAGGAAATTCCTATATTTGCTTTACCTCCTGATGTGGTTAATGATGTGTTTACACTTCCTGTTGTTTTTGTTTGGGCTACTTTTACTGTTTGGACTGGTTCTTTGTATAGGTTCGCTACTGCTTCTTCTGCTGTAGCTAGTTCTTGCATATTTTCTTCGTATTTTTCGATAATTGCTATTTTTTCAAGGTTGGAACTGTTTTTTTCTTTTAGTCCGTTTACTACTTGTTCTGCTTCTTCAAAGCTTGCTACATATTGTTTTTCTTCTTCGTTGTCAGCAATGGCATAGTAGCGATAGTATGTGGTTCCTTGTTCTTTTATTTTTTGGTAGATTTCGTCGTCATTTGCTACAATGTCTTTTTTTAATAAGCATAGTTTGTATTCTGGAAGATTTTCTACTTGTACAAAGGCTATGTTTCCGTTTTCTTCTTCTCCACTTTCTATGTAATCATTGATTTTGTGTTGTAGTTCTGCTTTTTTTTCTGTATATCCTACTTGTTCTCCATTCATATATACACTATAGGTTGGCTTGTATAGAAAGGCAATGGCTCCTACAATTAGAAAAACTGAAATGCTAAGAAGAACAATGAATTTTATGCTTTTTTTGGTGTTTATGATTACTTTTTTAAACATGTTTATTCTCAATCTCCTTTGTACTTTTTAAGTTTTGTAATGTTATTGTAATAATATTGTAATATATGTTTTTTTGCAAAGGGATTGCTTGTTCAATTTTCGTGCTTTTCTTTGTTTTTTTTAATGTTATCTTTGTTTTTTTCCATTTATCTCTCATTTTCATTTTTGATGAAATTGTTCTATGTAAAACTACTGAAAGTCTTTCTTTTACTAAGGTAGAATATTTTTATAGTCATAATTAAAGGTACTAATAAAATAACCTCAAGCTTTGCCCTAACTATATGGGAAAAACTTGAGGTTTTACTATGTTTTATTGTTGTAATTCTGTTTTAACGGTTCCTATTTCTGTGGTTGTTGCTTTTTGTGCTGGTACATAATAGCCTTTTGTTTGTGCAATTTTGAATAATTCATATTGGAAACTTTCATCATTATTTCTTATTTGTTGAAAAGTTTGTCTTAGTTGCATATTTTCTGCTTCTGTTATGGCTGTTTGATAGGCTGTTAAATCTGCCTTTACACTTCCTAGTATATCATTTACCATTGTTTTTTCATCCATGTTTCTTTTCCTCCCTTTTGATTTTGTTTTTTGCATGGCTAAAAGCCATTTACTATCTAATTGTTTAAGAATGTCATTAATTTTTGTTTGGTATTTAGCGCGTCTTGTGCTGATTTTGAAAATAGTTGCTTGATTTGTGGGTCAACTGCTGCCCCAGCATAAGTATTTAGTTTTTGATAGGCTGTTTCATGTGCCCCTATTAGGTGTCTTAGGTGTTGTAATTCGATTTGGTTTAAGTCTGCCATTTTTATCCTTCCTTTCTTTTTGTTTTTCTTACTTATTTTTCCCATTTTTTTCGATTTTATTCATTTTAAAAGAGTATATAAACTTTTGTAAGTTTATATACTCTTTTTATTTATTATTCTAAGTTTGATTTTTTAGTCTAATAATATAATATACTGGATTATTATAAGTAAGTTTTACTGGTCCTAAAGTCGTAAATGTATAATTAGTTCTTGATCCTTTTCCATTTTTGTTTGTTTGTCTTCCTGCATCATACCATTTTCCATTTCCTGCATATACATTGGTGTGACCTTTGTAGGTTAAAATATCTCCTTTTTTTAGTTTTCCTTCTTTTACTAATGTTTTTGGTGTCTTTTTTCCTCCTACTTTTGTAATGGTTGCATATTTCTTTAATGTTTCTTTTACTTTTGTTTCTGCTGCTTTTTTATAAGTAATTCCACCTGAATTATTACCATAGAATTTTTGATTTGCTGTGAAAATTCCACAGTCGTGTAATGCCCACATTACATAGTCTGCACAGTTAGTTGTTAAGGTATTGGTTTTTAACGCTGCTTGGAATGTATATTTAAATGGTAGTTTGTTTTCGCTGTTAACTCCATTTGTGTATT
Source organism: uncultured Clostridium sp. (assembly GCA_947062645.1). Lineage (GTDB taxonomy): Bacteria > Bacillota > Clostridia > TANB77 > CAG-508 > CAG-269. The sequence continues at coordinate 12,883 of CAMSQT010000002.1, forward strand.
TCCAATATTTTTTTGCTTTGTAGTCTTTTTGCACTTGCTTTGATATGGTATCTAGTGCTTTAACAAAACTAGACACATTTTTACCTTCAGTAACTTTTGTACTTGTTGTCTTTTTATCAGTTGTTTCTTTTTTCGTTTCTGTTTTTTTGGTTGTTGTTTCCTTTTTGGCTGTTATTTCTGATTTCATTGCAATTACATCCATTTGAAAGAATACGATTCTTCTTGATTCATGTCCTTTATTGTCTTCTGTTATGAATTTTAGTTTATAAGTTTTATTATTAGCTTTAAATTTTGTCATGTCTAATGTTACTCTTGCTTCCCCTTTTGCTAAGTTCTTCAAGGTATATATTTCTTTGTTATTATTATTCATATCTTGTATTTTAGCTACTTTTGTTCCGTCTCCGTCTTTAATTCCTACTGTCATGTTGTTTCCACTAACTACCCAATTGATTACTCTTGGTGAGTCATTAACAGCATAATATTTTACAGTTTCTTTTACTTCCTTTGTTACATTTTTCTTTTTCTTTTTATTGTAAACTTTCTTTTTTACTGTTACTTGTTTTGATTTAACAACAATTTTAAATGTTGATTTTAAGATGTTTCCTGTTTTGTCTTTAGCTTCAATATAAAAGGTTTGCTCTTTTCCCTTTAACATATTTTTATGTGACATTGTGTAGACATGGCTTGTTGCATTGCTTGTGTTTGCTGAAGAGAATTTTATTTCTTTCTTGTTTCCTTTTGCATCTATTATTTTATAAAGTTTTGCATAACTAATACCATTATTGTCTTCAATTCTTACTGTGATATCTGCTAATTTGCTATCATTTATCGTTAAGTATTTTCTTGGCGCATTGTTAAAGCTTATGAATCCTACTGTTCCTGCATTACTATAATTTGCCATGCTTGTAATGAATAGCATTACACTTGTTAATATTGCCACTAATATACTTTTACTTATCATTTTTATTTTCATGGCAACCACCTCCTTTGTATAACCTTCTATTTAATTATATCATATTTTTACATAATATTCAAGTTTTGTTTTGTTTTTCCTTGATAACAAAAGAGTATGTAATTTTTTCAAGTTTACATACTCTTTTTACATTTGTTTTATGTTGTAATATTATATATAGTAATTATCTAAGTTTATTTTAGTTGTTTTATAAATAATTCCATTTGTTCCTGTATTACAATATAGATAAAAGCATTTATTTGTTTGATCATATTGTATACTTTCTAGTTCAGAAGATAAATTAACTTTATATCTTCCAAGATATTTTCCATTAGATGCTCTATAGATATCAATAGCATTTGATTTTGTACTCATATTATAATCAATTACTAAGATAAGTCCTTTATAGGCTCCCACGTCTTGGGTTGTATGACATATTTTCTTTGAGTATTTTTTATAGCTTTTTAGGTTACTATCATATACATAGAATTTATTTCCCTTTCCAGCATAATATTGGTTTGTATATGGGTCATATGTTATGCTAGATAATTGTGCTGGTAAATGTTTTGTAGATTTTCTTAAAGATTTTCCTTTGATGGTATTATCTACTGATAATACACTATATTTACTACCACGGCAATTTGCTACATATATTTTTTGGTTGTTAGGATTATATGCCATTCCATTTGCATGGTCTAGGTTTCCTGTTAATTTATTTTTTAATTTCTTGGTCTTTTTATCGTAAATTTGTAATGATGTTTTGCTATCTGAGCGATTGATTAGTGCACATACAAAATAGTCTTCTGTTACACAAAATCCTTGAGCTATTGTACAAGAACTAGTTCTAGGGCTTACTGTCATAACTCTTTTAAAATCGCTAGATGTTAATGTTTTATCTATTTTTTTGTCACTTACTGTTTTTACTGTTACTTTACATTGTGCTGTTTGATTGTCATTAGTTTGTGCAGTAATAATTGCTGTTCCGTCCTTTAATGCTTTTACTTTTCCGTTCTTATTTACACTTGCAATTTGGGCATTTGAGGTTGTCCATGTTATTGTTTGTCCTGCTGTTTTTTTACTTTCTAATATTACTTGTGATTTTCCTTTTTCTAGTTTAATTATGTCTGATTTTAATTTTAAGTTACTTGTTTTTTTTGTTTCTTTCTTTTGAGTGGTTGTTTTCTTTGTTGTTGTTTCTTTTTTTGTTGCTGGTTTTGGTGCTGTTACATTCATATCAAAGAATACAATTCTTCTTGATTCATGACCTTTGTTGTCTTCTGTTATGAATTTTAGTTTATAAGTTTTATTATTAGCTTTGAATTTTGTCATGTCTAATGTTACTCTTGCTTCTCCTTTTGCTAGCTTCTTTAAGGTATATATTTCTTTGTTATTATTATTCATATCTTGTATTTTAGCTACTTTTGTTCCGTCTCCGTCTTTAATTCCTACTGTCATGTTGTTTCCACTAACTACCCAATTGATTACTCTTGGTGAGTCATTAACAGCATAATATTTTACAGTTTCTTTTACTTCCTTTGTTACATTTTTCTTTTTCTTTTTATTGTAAACTTTCTTTTTTACTGTTACTTGTTTTGATTTAACAACAATTTTAAATGTTGATTTTAAGATGTTTCCTGTTTTGTCTTTAGCTTCAATATAAAAGGTTTGCTCTTTTCCCTTTAACATATTTTTATGTGACATTGTGTAGACATGGCTTGTTGCATTGCTTGTGTTTGCTGAAGAGAATTTTATTTCTTTCTTGTTTCCTTTTGCATCTATTATTTTATAAAGTTTTGCATAACTAATACCATTATTGTCTTCAATTCTTACTGTGATATCTGCTAATTTGCTATCATTTATCGTTAAGTATTTTCTTGGCGCATTGTTAAAGCTTATGAATCCTACTGTTCCTGCATTACTATAATTCATCATGCTAGACATAAGAATTATTAAACTTGTTATTATTATTACTACTACACTTTTACTAATCATTTTTACTTTCATAGTAATCGCCTCCTTTGTATAACCTTCTATCCCATTATAACATATTTTTACATAATATGCAAATTTTATGTTGATTTTTAGTTTGTATGATTGTCTTAAACCTTACTATTGCTGTTTTTTATTTTAATTGAATTTAAAAAAGTGAACCCTCCTTATTCAACTTTTTTGTCTAATAATTGGGGTTCACTTCATTTAAATGCTTTTTAGTTTTATTATTCTATTATTTCTAAATTTGCAAATCTCGCCATCAGTCTTTTGTGTCCTGCTTTGTCGAAGTTTATGTCCACTTTCAAATCTTCTCCTTCTGGCTCAACTAAATTAATGGTACCTTCTCCAAATTTTTTGTGGAAGACTCTAACACCTGATGTGTATTGTGATAAATCTACTGCTTTGGTTGTTGTCTTTTTTCCTATGTTGTTTAAGAAGCTTTCTGCTGTTCGAAAGGCAAATCCAGTAGTACTTTTGGCTGCTACTACAGGTTCTTTTTCGTTTACTTTATATGTCTTTATGTTACTATTATTTTTGCTTCCATAACTCCATATGTAGTTGCTGTCTTTAAACATTTCGTCTTTGTTAGAAGTTTCGCCAAATGCTTCTTCATAACCTTCTAGTAATTCTTTTGGTATTTCTTCCAAGAATCTCGAGATTGGGTTGTAACTGGTTGAACCAAATACGGTTCTTTGTTTACTACAGGTTAGGAATAGGTTCTCTTTGGCTCTCGTAATTCCTACATAACATAGTCGTCTTTCTTCTTCTAGTTCTTTTTCTTCCATCATGGATTGGTGTCCTGGAAAGATTCCTTCTTCCATTCCTACTAAAAATACAACTGGAAATTCTAGTCCTTTGGCACTGTGTAGTGTCATTAGCGTTACAGCATCTTCTTGCTCTTCTAAGTTGTCTAGGTCACTAGATAATGTGATTCCTTCTAGGAATTCGCTTAAGGTATTTTCGGCAAATTCTTCTTCAAATTCCATGGTGACGGTTAAAAATTCTTCTAGGTTGGCAATTCTGTTTTCTGCTTCGATTGTGTTTTCTGCTTCTAATGCTTTGGTATATCCAGTTTTTTTGAGGGTTAGTTTGACAAGTTCTGTAATTGTTAGGTTATCTTTTTTATTTTTTAATTCTTCTATGGTGTTGATAAATTCTCTGGAGTTTAAGAATACTCTGTTTAGACCATACTCATCTGCTCTTTTGATAACTTCATACATAGAAATTTCGCTAGTAATTGCTATTTGTTCTACTTTATCTAAGCTAGTTTTTCCAATTCCTCTCTTGGGTTCATTGATAATTCTTCTTAAGCTTAGGTTGTCGTTTTGGTTTTGAATTAATCTTAGGTAAGCAATTAAATCTTTGATTTCTTTTCTTTCATAGAATTTTAGTCCTCCGATTATTTTGTAGGGTATGTTTTCACGTCTTAGGATGTCTTCTATGGCTCTTGATTGGGTATTCATTCGATATAGTACGGTAAAGTCTTTGTAGTGGTAATATTCCTCTCGTCTTAGATGCTCTATTTGTTCTACTATATACGCTCCTTCGTCATATTCGTTGTTTGCTTGGTAGACATGTGGAAGACTTCCTTCGTTGTTTTCAGTCCATAACTCTTTTTTGTATTTTACTTCGTTGTTTTTAATGACACTATTGGCAGCTTTTAGGATATTTCCTGTACATCGATAGTTTTGTTCTAATTTGATTATTTTGGTTCCTGGAAAGTCTCTTTCAAAGTTTAAGATGTTAGCTATATCTGCTCCACGGAAGCTGTAGATTCCTTGATCGTTGTCTCCTACTACTGTTATGTTACCATTTCTAGATGCAAATAGAGTAATCAAGGTGAATTGTGCTTTGTTGGTGTCTTGGTATTCGTCAACTAGTACATATTTGAATTTGTTTGCATAATATTCTAAGATGTCTGGGTTTTCTAACATGATTTTTATGGTGTAGTTTATAATATCGTCAAAGTCTATGGCATTGTTTTCTTTTAGCCTTTTTTGGTATAGTTGATAGACGGTTGCTATTTTTTCTTTTCGAAATTCTCCGTTTGCTCTTATTTGGTATTGGTCTGGTTCTAGCATTTCGTTTTTGGCATTACTGATTTCAGATAGGACACTCCTGTCTGTAAATAGTTTGTCGTCAAGATTCAAGTCTTTGATACAGTTTTTTATCAGTGTTTTTTGGTCACTTGTGTCAAATATGATAAAAGAACTGTCAAATCCTATTCTGTCAATAAATCTTCTTAAGATTCTAACACAGATGGAGTGAAAGGTTCCCATCCATATGTCTTTTGCAGGGTCTCCTACTAGATTAGAGATTCTTTCTTTCATTTCGTTGGCTGCTTTGTTGGTAAATGTGATTGCTATTATGTCCCATGGTTTTACTTGTTTTTCTCCTATTAAATAAGCTATTTTGTGAGTTAGTACTTTGGTTTTTCCACTTCCTGCTCCGTGCGATTACTAAACATGGCCCTTCTGTGTTTACGACTGCTTCATATTGTTTGTTGTTTAATCCTTCTAATATATTTTGCATCAAATCTTCCTTTCTTTTTTGTTGTTATGTTTATTGCTTTTGATTTTATGTTTATTTCTATTGGTTGTTTTCTTCAAATGTATGTTTGTATTTTACTATATTTGTTTTTAAATTGCAAGGGTTTTTATTTTTTTTATATTTCTTTTTAATACTTTTTAAAGGAGTGTCCCCTAGTCCCCAAAATAGGGATTTAAGGAACGTCCCTAAATCCCTGTTGCAAAGATTCCTATTAAAAAGCCTAATATGTTACCGAAGGGCTGTCATTCTTCCATGGTATAGGGTGTTAGCTTCTGGTACAAGTTCTCCGGGATACGATGTATAGCATGGCTCCTGCTGCAAAGCTTAGACATAAGGATATGATTTGGGTAGATATAGATCCTATGATGGCCCCAAAGAAGGCTCCTATTCCTGTTGTGATGCCTGATAGTACGACATAGAAGATGACTTTTCCTATTTTCATGCCTCCGTTTTTCATGGGTACTGCCATAGATATCCCTTCTGGTATATCATGTAGACATATGGCAATTGCTAGGCTTAATCCCAATTTTATAGAAGCTTCAAAACCTGAACCGAATGGCTAATCCTTCTGGAAAGTTGTGGATGGCAAGTCCTATGGATACGATAATCCCTGTTTTTAGTAGTTGGTTGTTTGTTTTTTTAAATTTTATGCTATTATTAAATTTTCTTTCTACTAATAAATCACAGCCTATCATGGCTATGATTCCTAAGATAATTCCTAATATTACGCTTATTATACTACTAATTCCGTATAGCTTCTGGTATTAGGTCAAAGCATATAACTGCCATCATGAGACCAGAGGCAAAGGATAGAATAAAGCTTAAGAATTTGTTGGAGTGCTTTTTTATGATAACTCCTATGATTCCTCCGGATGGTGGTTCCAAATGTTCCAAAAAATAAGCCTAATAGGGTTGTTTTTAATATTTCGTCCACGTTTTTTCTCCTTTTTATCTTTTTCTTTTAGTTTATTTGGGCTGTCTGGATTTTATTCAAAAAATTCAAGAAATTCTCTTAGACTCTCTATCATTAAAAAAAGTATGTACCTTAATTTTGTGGTACATACTTTTTACTTTTTATTCTTCTCCTTTTAGTCTTTCTGCTCTGTCTGCTGCGATTAGATTGTCTATCATTTCGTCTATGTCTCCGTTTAAGAAGTTTTCCATTTGATAGATGCTCATTCCTATTCTGTGGTCTGTAATTCTTCCTTGTGGATAGTTATAGGTTCTTATTTTTTCGCTTCTATCTCCTGATCCTACTTGGGTTTTTCTGCTGTTTGCAATTTCGCTATCTTGTTTTTCTTTTTCGATTTCATATAGCTTGGTTCGAAGCATTTTCATGGCATTGTCTTTGTTTTGGAATTGTGATCTTTCTGTTTGACATTCTACTACAATTCCTGTTGGTTCATGGATTAATCTTACGGCAGAAGAGGTTTTGTTGATGTGTTGTCCGACCTGCTCCTGATGCTCTAAATACTTCCATTTTAATGTCTGCTGGGTTGATTTCGATTTCTACGTCTTCTACTACTGGTAGTACTGCTACTGTTGCCGTTGATGTATGAATTCTTCCACTACTTTCGGTGTCTGGTACTCTTTGTACTCTGTGAACACCACTTTCAAATTTTAGTCTACTGTATACGCCTTTTCCTGTTATCATGAAAGAAATTTCTTTATAGCCTCCTAATCCTGTTTCGTTTTCATTTAATACTTCTAGTTTCCAATGTCTTTTTTCGGCATGCATGGTGTACATTCTAAATAAGGTTCCTGCAAATAGGGCTGCTTCTTCTCCTCCTGCACCGGCTCTAATTTCACACATGATGTTTTTGTCGTCGTCTGGGTCTTTTGGGATTAATAAGATTTTTAATTCTTCTTCTATTTTTGGTAGGTTTTCTTTAGATTCGTAGTATTCTTGTTCTGCTAATTCTTTCATTTCGGGATCTTGTATTAATTCTTCTGCTTCTTTCATGGTTTCTTTTACTTTTTTATATTCCCTAAATTTTAGTACGATGTCTTCTATGCTAGCATGTTCTTTGATGGCACTTTGCCATTCGGATTGATTAGCTATTACTTCTGGGTCTGCTATTAGTTTGGTTAATTCTTCGTACCTTTTTTCTACAGCTTCTAATTTTTCAAACATTTTTTATCTCCTTATTTTGGTTTTTGCTCTTAGCATTATACTACATTTTGAAAGTGAATTCAATAGAAAATGTTTAAAAAAATAGCCTATTTTCTCTCATTTTATGAGGTTTTTAGACTATTTTTTAGTTTTTATATGGTTATATGGTTAAATTCTATTTTTAGTTTTTCTAATATTTGTTTTTCTCGGTTTGTACAAGTAAGTATTATGATTTGATGTTCTTGAAATCGATTGGCTATATAACTTAATATATTTTCTAGCCTTTTTTCGTCATAGTAGGCAAAGGCTTCGTCTAATATGATTGGCATTTTTTCGGTTGATAGCTCACTTGCCATGGCTAGTCTTAAGGAAAGATACAGCTGGTCAATGGTTCCTATACTTAGTCGATTGGCTGAAATATAGTTTCCATTTTCTAATTCTACTACTAGACCTGCTTCGTCATTTAGCTTGACTTTACTATATTTTTCGTTAGAAATTTTGGCAATTGTTTTGGACAAATTCTCGGTAAACTTAGGGGTAACTGTATTTTTCATTTTTTGGTAAGACTCTTCTAGCATTTCTTTGGCTAAGTACATACTCTTTTCTAGTTTTTTTAGGTTTACTAGTTTTTCATTATTGTCAACCAAACTTTCTTCTATGCTTGCTAAATTTTCTAATTTTGGTTCTATGTTTTTGTAATCTAATTGTAATTTGTGTAATTCTATTTTTTTATCGTTTAATCCATTTTCTACTTCTTGTATTTTTTGATTTATTATTTCTAAATTATTTTTTGGATTTTTTTCTATTTTTTTTGAATTTATTTCTTGATCTATTTTTATATTGTTTTTTTCTAATATTTCTATTTCAAAATTTAATTGTTTTATTTTTGTATTTATTTTTTCTATCGCTTTTTGCTTCTTTTTTGAATGGTTTTTAAAAAATATATAAAAAATCAAAACCATTGCTACTGTAAGAAGAAAAATATAATTAAAATATTTATTTTTAATTAAAATAAATTGTAAAATATTTATTAAAATACTACTTAATAAAATAAATATTATTTTTTTATTTTTTTTGTTTTTTTCTAAATTTATTTTTTTATTTTCTAATTTTATTTCATTTATTTTATTTTTTATCGTATTTATTTTTTCGTCATTTTCATTTTTTAATTTTATTTTTAATTCCGTTTCTAAGTTTATTTTTTCGTTTTCTATTTTGTCATTTTCTTGTAATATTTTTTCTTGTTTTAATTTTTCTAATTCGTTTTGTGCTTCTTGTATTTGGTTCGTTAAGTTGTTGTTTTTTTCTTCTATTTCATACTTTATGTTTATCTGGTTTTCTAATTCTTGCTTTTCTATTTGTAATTCATTAAGTTTTTGGCTTATTTGGTTGATTGGCTTCTCCCTAGACCTTTCGGTTCCAATTTCGTCTAAAATCCTTCTATTTATTCTATCTACTGCTCTTTTATAGGATACATTATCTTCTCCTGTTCCTACTAAGTTTGCAACCTTTTGGATTAAGATATTTTGTTGCTGTTTTTCTAGTTTTACTTCTTGTTGATTAATAATTACGGTTGATAAAAATAGTGCTTCGTCTACTTTGGTTTGCTCATAAAAAAATTCGTTTCCTTTATTTTTGTCAATATTAAATTGTTTGGATATGTCTTCCATGTTTTCATTAAATATTTTTGGGTTTTTCTTTTTAAAGTCTCTAAATATTTCGAATTTTTCTTGATTGTCTAATTGGTATTCTAGTTTGCCTGAAAAATCTTCTCCTACCCAAGGTGTATATTTTTCGAAATTAGATATTTCTTTTCCATTTTTGTTTTTGGAAATGCCATAAAAAGAATCTGTTATAAAGTTTAATAGTGTAGACTTTCCACTCTCGTTTTCACCATATAGGATATTGATTTTGTCTTTTAAATTAATTTGTTTTTCTTTTAATTTTCCATATCCATTTATTTGTAGCTTGTTTATTTGCATGTCTGCCTCCTTTCTTATGTTTTATGATAAGGATTCTAGTCCTATTTCGATTGCTTTTTCTATAATTTCTTTTTCTTCTTGATTTAATTCTTCTTGGTTTAATTTTTGTAGCATTTCGTGGGCAAATAATCCTTTTAGCGTGCTTTCGTTTGCTATTTGTTCTAAATTATATGCTATTTGGGTGTGGTCTTTTATTTTTATGATTCTTTCGTTTTCTACATATTTTAATAGGTCATAAGTGCTTATTTCAAAGTTTCTGTTTCCGGTTAGTATGATTTTTATATATTCATTGTTTGTGATTTTTATTTCGTTTATTTTTTCGATTAACTCTTCTTTGGCAATTAAATCTGTTACTTCTATTTCTATTTCTTTGAATCTTTCTTCATCTAATGGTATGAATTCCATTTTTAAATTGTTTTTTTCTATTTCTCCGGACAATCATTCCATGTTCTCCTAGTTCGTCAAATCCTAGGGATATTGTAGATCCGCGGATATACAATATTGGTTTGATGGTCTTTTTTGTGGATGTGTCCGCATGGCTATATAGTCAAATCCTTTTTCTTGTAATATTTTTTTGGGTATTGAGTTATATTGTTTTTCTTCAATAGAGGCTCCATCTAGTGTTCCATGTATTACAAGTAAATTTAATTTGCTTTTGTCTTCTAGTTCTAAGTCTTCGATTCCACAATTTGTACAGTAGAAGTCATTAAAGCCATATCCATAAATGTTTGCTTCTTCGTTTTCTATTTTTTCGATTTTGTCTCCAAATATTTTTACGTTTTTACTCCATTTATATTGGTTGTAATAGGAGTTTTTCGTGTATGGATCATGGTTTCCTGGTGCTATGTATATTTTGGTTTTTGGTATTTCTTTAAATAGGTTGTTGATGTATTCGATGGTTGCTCCGCTTGATGTATTTGTTTTCGTATAAGTCACCTGCTATGAATAGGTATGGAATGTTGTTTTGCTTGATGTATTCGATTACTTTTTTTAGGGCTTTTCTTTGTTCTATTCTTCTTAAGTTTGCTAGTACATTTTTACTTCCTAATGTTACGAAGGGACTATCAAGGTGTAGGTCTGCTATGTGTACAAATTTCATGGTTTCCTCCTTCTTTATTATTTTTTATTCTATGTTACCACATTTACTTGCTTTTTTCAATTATTCATAGAAAATAAAGCTTAAATGTGAAAAAAGAACCGACCCTAATTTCACATAGGATATGGTTCTTTTTTTATTCGTTGTCATCTATTGGCCCGAATAACTCATCAAATTTTGCTTCTAGTTCTTTTTGTAGGTCATAGATGTCGTCATCCTCTTCTTGTGGTAACATTGGTGTTTCGTCTAGGCTATCTATTTCATTTAAATCTAATTGTAAGTTTTTTGTTGTTTTTGGCTGTGGTGCCATCTCTTCTTTTTTTGGTTGTTCTTCTAGAAGGTCATCTGTAAATAAGTCGTCTAGTGATTCTACTTTTAGGTTATCTACTGCTGATTCGTCTTTTTCTTCTACATAGGGGTTGTATGGATTGTATTTTCTCCATACTCCTCTGTCTTTTTCGCCTATATCGTTATGACTGATTTCTAATCCTGCCATTTTCTTTGCCATGTTGTGCTTGAAATAGTAGAATTTTTTAGCTTTGACTGGTTTGATTCCTTTTTCGTATATAATACAGTCATCGTTATCCATTCTTCGTAGTTCGTCTGGTGTCATTAAGGCTCTTGCCATGACTTGGTCTGATACGGATTTTCCGGTTTTCCAGTTTTGCCTATCTCTGTTAATAGATACACTGTCTCTTCCTATGGTTTTTTCTCCTAAAGCTTTGGAAAAGTATTCTACGGTTTTATAGGAGTTACTTCCCAAAAATAGGTGGGTATCACAGTTTCCCATGATGGTTTCATAGGATTTTTCGTATACAGCTTCTAATTGGTCTATGTTTTGTAAAATAACACTAAAGGATATTTTTCTACTTCTTGAGGTTGATATTTTTTTATCAAAGTCTGGTATTTTTCCTATGTTAGCAAATTCGTCTAGGATAAAGAATGTTCTTTCTTTTAAGGCTCCCCCGTTTTGGTCTGCATGGTCATATAGTTGTTGAATCATTTGGGAGAAGAATATGGTTAGTAAAAAGTCATAGGCTGTGTGTGTGTCTGATGAGATAACGTATACAGCTGTTTTTTTGTTTCCTATTTCTTCAAAGTCTATGGTATCAGTTGAGGTTAGTTCTGCAATTTCTTTGGAGTCAAATTTTCCTAGTTTTGATTGTAGGGAACTTAGGATTGATCCATATGTTTTTTCTGGTGCAATTTCAATGGATTTGTAATACATTCTTGCTGGATGATCATAAGGTAGTTGGCTGATTAACTCGGTTAGTAAGTTGCTTCCTCCTTTGTTGTTGGCTGCTCTTACGAGTTCCGCACAGCTTGCTAGGTTTTGCTCTTCTTCTGGTCTTGTGGCAATTAGGTAGTAGATTAATGCTTTTAGTAACATTTCTGCCATATCGTCCCAGTATGGATCTGAGCCTGAACTACTTTCAGATTTTTGCCCTTTGATTACGGTATTTGCAATTACGTCTACGTCTAATTCTGATGATATATGCATTAAAGGGTTATATCCATCACTATATTGTGGTCTTACTAAATTTAATACTTTAATTTCATATCCTTGTTCTTTTAAGTATCCTGCGGTTCTATCATATAGCTCTCCTTTTGGATCGGTAAAGATATATGATCCTAAGCATTGAAAAGCATTTGGTATAGAGTAAGAAGCCGATTTACCAGATCCTGATCCGTCCTACTACTAATACATTTACGTTTCCTCGTTTGTCGACTGGTAAGTAGTTATCTTCTGCTAGGATGATTCCTTTGCTTCTGTCTAAGATTTGATATTGTTCTCCTCGTTGACTCCAATCACTAGATCCATGTTCTATATCGGAATATTCGTTTTTGGGTGCGCTTCTTACAAAGCCAATGAAAAAGAATACGGAATAGATAATGGTTACTACTAGTAAGCTAGAAAAGTAGTTTCCGGGTAGCTCCTTCACTAAATATTTTTCCTAGTGTTCCAAAGGGATTTCCAATGGATTCTCCAAAGGTTTGGAAAAAAGCTTCTAAATCTATTTTGCCACTTAAGCCTGCTACATGTGAACTATAGGCAAACGGCGAAACAAATACTATGGCTATAAAAATCCATAGTATGGCAAATATTATAAAATTTTTTTTGTTCCTGCGGATAGCTCCTTCTATTTTGTAGTTCATATTTTTCACCTACTCTTTTGTGTTATCTTTAACGTTCTCCTCTTTCTTCTTTTTGGTAGTTTTTGCTGATGGTGTCTTCTGCTTTGATTTCCATATAATCTTTTAAAGTTTTTTTGTCTTCACATGGGTATACCACTACTTTATTTGGTGGCCAGTTTAAGTTTATTTTCATTTCTTCTTCCTCCTTAATTAATCGGTAATTGTTGGGGTTCCCCCTACTAAATTAATTTTTCCATTTTCTTCTCTTAATTCAAATACGAAATAAGATTTATATGGCTCTAATCTACATTTGCCTTTTACTTCGTTTGTTTTTTCATCAAAGTAAAGTGTTGGCTTTATTTCTTCTGTTGTTTCTGGGTCAATAATTGATATTGGTCTTTTTAAGTTTGGCGTATAGTTTACGTCTGTAAATTCTTTTCTTTCTTCTGCATATAAAGTTTGAAATTTGTAAGGCATTGGTTTTTTGGATATTTTTACTTTGTCGTCATCTAATACACCACTGTTGATGACTACTTTGTCTGTTCCAAAGGATAGAATTACTAGTTGATTTCCTTCTTTTTTTGGCTTGTCCACATAAAAAGTTTTTCGATTTAGATTTCCTACTAGTTCTTCTGTAAATTCTAGTCTTTCTACTGTGTGTTTCGGTGAATCTTTTTGAAATTCTTTTTCAGTTTCTAAGATTTCATATATGACTGTTTTTACTCCTTCTGGATCCGTGATACTAAAGTGTTTGCCTTGTATTTCGTCCATTTTTTTCTCCCCCATTTCTATGTTTTATGCCATAGTTCTTCCTTTGTTTACAACTCTATCATTAATTATAGCGAAAAATAGCCTTTTTGTCAACATTAAATTTATGTAAATTTATAAAGTTTGCTCTTTTCTTGGCTCAAAAGTAGATATTTGTTTTAGCTTTTCGAATATTTTTCTTTCTTGGTCAGTTAGTTTTTTTGGTACAAGTACTTTGATTTCAGCAATTAGGTCTCCTCTTACACCTTCCATATTTTTGTAACCTTTTCCTTGGATTTTGATTTTTTCTCCACTTTGAATTCCGCCGTGGTATGTAGATTTTGGTTTCTTGGTCATAGTCAATAGAGTTAACATTTGCTTTTACGCCTAATACTGCTTCCCATGGTGTTAGATATAAATCCGTATATAAATCATTTGCTTTTAGTTTGAATTTTTTAGTATCTTCTATGTTTATTTTTATGACTAAATCTCCATTTTTTCCGCCATTTTCTCCAGGTTTTCCTTGTCCAATTAGGCGAATTTTTTCTCCATTTTGAATGCCTTGTGGTATTTTGATTTCGATGTTTTTGTTTTTTCCTTCATAAGTTCGAAAGGATAACTTTTTTTCCATTCCATAGTAGGCTTCTTCGATGCTAATGTTTATTTCGGTTTCGATGTTTTCTCCTTTTTTAGTTATGTTATGTTTTATATTGTGGGAAGCCTTTTCTTGTTTTTCTATGTTTCCTATAAACATTTCTAGCATTTTTCCTTTTTCTCCTTTTCCGGAAAATGCTTTTTGCCCTTTGTTAAATCGTGCATTCCAGATTCTATCGTATTTTCTTTTTGAGGCTGGAACAGATAGGGTTCTGTAGGCTTCATTTATATCTTTTATTTTTTCTTCTGCTAAATTGTCTCCTACGTTTAAATCTGGGTGATATTTTTTGGCAGCTTGACGGTAGGCTATTTTTATTTCTTCGATTGATACATGACTTGTTTCTAAGTCTAATATTTTATAGTAATTTTTGAATACCATTTTTAACATCCTTCCTAAAATTTTTTCAGGTAAGGCTATTATACCACATATTGAAAAAAAATCCATAGTTATTATGGATTTTTTTTATCTAATTTTTTTCTTTTGTTTTTTGTTGCAAGTTTCCTATCTAGGAAAATAAATATATACCCCATTACTATGATACCAATTGCTATTCCCACAATATAAATAATTACAGCTTTTATACCTATTTGTTCATAATCTAAAAAGAAATATGCATATTTTCTAGAACCTCCTATTGCATAAAAATAGCCTTTCCCTGAATAGACAAAAATAAGATATAAAAATGGAAAAACTAACCACAAGAAAGGGTCATATTTTTTTAGTCTTCCTTTTTCGTCAAAGACATAATCTCCTATTACTAATAAAGGCGATAGTCCATGCACTAAAAAATTAGCAAACTTTTTTCCAATGTCTTGACTTGTATAGGAAACTGCATACATTGGGAAATCATTTGGCAATAGTGTTGATAGGTAGATAATAAAAGTTAGAAAAATAGAAATACTGATAGCTCCTTTTAAATGAGGATACCATTTTTTTCTTTGATAATTACATCCTGTTATATCTCCTATTATGAAAAAGAAATATGCTATTAAACAAACCAAATTACTTTGTGTTGTATAATAGGATAATAGGAATTTTATAAAACTTGTATACTTAAAACTTAATGTAATTCCTATACATAAACTTGCAAAAACGATTCGCCGATAAACAAAAGAATTTTCTTTTTTATTCATAGCTTCTCCTTTCAGCTTTAACGTTTTCGTTTTCTATGTTATTATATTCCTTTTTCTTTCTTTTTTCAAGAAAGTTTACTTAATTCGATTAATTTATTTAGTAATTCTTGATAATCAATACCACTTGACTCAAACAATTTAGGGTACATACTAATATGAGTAAATCCTGGTAAAGTATTGATTTCATTGATATAGATTTGGTTACTATCCTTTTCGATAAAAAAGTCAACTCTTGCTAAGCCTTTTCCGTCAATTGCTTTAAAGGCCTTTATGGCTTGGCTTCTAATTTCATTTTCTAACTCTTTTTCGATATCTGCTGGTATTTGTGTTTTAGATTGTTCATTTTTATATTTTGCTTCATAACTATAAAATTCTGTAGCTGCTTTTACTTCCCCTACTGTGGAAGCTATTACTTCTTCGTTTCCTAAAACAGCACATTCTACTTCTCTTCCTTGAATACCTTCTTCAATTAAAATTTTATAATCAAATTGAGTGGCATATTTTATGTATTCTTTTAATTCTTCTTTGTCGTTTGCCTTGTTAATTCCTACACTTGAACCAGAATTGGATGGCTTGATAAACATTGGAAATTTTATATTTTCGGTTATTTTATTGGCAACTTCTTCTAGGCTTACTGTTTGTTCATTAAATTGGTTGTCTACATAAATATAATTTTCTTTGTTTTTTCTTATATATTGATATTTTGCTTGTTTTAGTCCTGCTTTTTCGAAAATAATTTTGGTGTATACTTTATCCATTCCTACACTTGAGGCTAAAACTTTGCAACCTACATATGGTTTTTTTAATAGTTCAAATAGTCCTTGTATTGTTCCATCTTCTCCATATAATCCATGCAATACAGGAAATAGGATATCTAAATTTTTTAAGTAGTTTATTGGGTTTTCTATTTTTTCTTTGCTTTTTGCTTGACTTCCAAATTTTTGGTCTTCTTTTGGTTTTTCTGCTTCATACCAAATACCATCTTTCCCAATATAGATAGGATAGATTTCATATTTAGTCTCATCTAAGTTTCTTAAGATAGAATTTCCTGATGCTACTGATACCTCATTTTCGGTTGACATTCCTCCAAAAATGACACCTATTTTTTCTTTTTTCATACTTCTTATTTCCTTTCTTTTTAGCCTAGTTTAATCGAAATCCCTGTTCTAGAAAATTTTTTGTATTTTTTCTGGCAATTCATAAAATCTCATACCATTTGATGCTTTTAGTAAGATTACATCTTCTTCTTTTATGATTTGTTTTAATTTTTCTATAATTTCTTCTTGATTTTTGCAATCTATAATAGCTTCTTCTTTCATCCCTTCTTGCTTAGCCTGTTTGGAAATAGCTTTTGCATTTTTCCCACTGGTAATTAAGATGTCAATTTTGTTTTGATAAACAACTTTTCCTACCTCTTCATGTAATTTTTCTGTATATTCTCCTAGTTCTAGCATATCTCCTAGTATAGCAATTTTTCGATTATTTTTAAATTCTGCTAAATATTTTAAACTTGCTTTCATAGATTCTAAGCTTGCATTGTAAGCATCGTTTATTATTTTAATCCCATTTGGCATTTGGGTTATGTCCATTCTTTTTTTTGTTAGTTCAAATTCTTCAATTCCTTTTATGATTTTTTCGGTTTCGATGTTTAAGGCTTTTCCTACACTTACGGCACATAGTGCATTTAGAATAAAGTGTTCTCCTCCTACTGGAACGGTTATTTTTATTTCTTTATCGTTTATGTTACAAGTAAATTTTCCTTGGTTTTCTTTTAATTCTATATTTTGTGCGTTGATATCACTTGGCTCTTTTATTCCGTAAGTATAGATATCATAATTATTTTGGTTTTTTTGTTCCCAGTTATGTAATAAATCGTTGTCGTTGTTTAGGATAATTTTTGGATTTTGGGTGCCTTCTAATATTTCTAGTTTTGCTTTTAGAATGTTTTCTCTTGAGCCTAAGTTTCCTATGTGTGAGGTTCCTATGTTGGTGATAATACATAAGTCTGGTTTAGCTATGTTGCTAAGTAATTTAATTTCGCCAAAATGATTCATTCCCATTTCTAATACAAGGGCTTCTTCGTCTTGTAATTTTAGTACTGTAAATGGTAATCCTATGTTGTTGTTGTTGTTCCCTTCTGTTTTTAGTGTTTTGTATTTTTGGGTTACTACGTTTGCTACAATGTCTTTTGTGCTAGTTTTTCCAACGCTTCCTGTAATTGCAATTACTGGTATTTGATATTTTTCTCTTTTTTTCTTAGCAATTTTATATAGAGCTTCTAAGGTGTCTTCTACTTTTATGATATTTTTGTCAGCATATTTTTTTTTGTCTTCTTGGCTAATTGGAATATTTTCTATTATGACCGTACTTGCTCCTTGGTCTAGAGCTTGCTTCCAAAATTGGTTACCATCAAAGTTTTCTCCTTTGATTGCTATGTAAGTATCTCCTTGTTTTATGGTTCTGGTGTCTTTAGAGAAGTTTTGACATATTTCTTCTTGGTTTCCTTGTATTAGTTCTGCGTTTGTTTCTTCTATTATTTCTTTTATTTTTAAGTTTTTCATGGCTACCTTCCTTTTTTCTTTTGTTAGATTATATGCTTATTTTTTGTTTTTTGCAACCTAAAAAAGGAAGAAAATTATTGCATTTTACTTCCTTCTTCTTTTTATAGTTTTTCTATTTCTTCTTTTGCTAACCCTGTAATTTCTATTATTTCTTCTATTTCCATGTTTTTATTTAAAAGTTTTTGGGCTATTTCTAGTTTTCCTTCTACTCGCCCTTCTGCTCGCCCTTCTTTTCGTCCTTCTTCTCGCCCTTCTGCTCGCCCTTCTTCTCGTCCTTCTTCTCTCCCTTTTTTTCTTCCTTCTTCTCGTCCTTCTGCCCTTCCTTCTTCTATTCCTTCCGCTATTCCTTCCGCTATTCCCCTAGTTCGCCCCTCTGCTATTGCTTTTTCTCTTTCTTTTTTTATAAGTTCTTCTCGTTCCTTTGCCTCCCTAGCTTCTCTAGCCTCTCTGGATCTTTGGTCAAGTTCATACATTTCTTGTGATAAATCATACATTTCTTGCATTTCTTTGTTTTTACTGAGTCTTTTATTTTCTTTGTTTGCTTTTGCAATTGCTTC
>CAMSQT010000003.1 GCA_947062645.1 uncultured Clostridium sp.
TCTTTCTATAAAATTTCTCTTTACAGAATCTTTTCCTTTATAATTATTATTTATCTCTGCTAGAATTGGTAAAATTTCATTTTTTACTTCATCTAATTTTATTTCTTCTAATATTTTGTTAGATTTTTCTTTATTTTCATATGTATATTGATATATTGACTGGAAACAAGAAATAACTGAACAATAATCTTTATTTGATATAGTTTCAAAAGATTTATTATCATCTGGAATAATACTAAATAAATAATCAGATTCATCCAAAAAAGCAAAAATACCATTTAAATAATTTTCTAATAAATCATATCTTAAAATATCCTTATTTATTTCATTATCAATCATATATGGTATGAATATCTCTACAGATTTTATATATTTTTCTTCGGTATTTTTTATTTCTAAAAAAACACTATCAACAGATATCTTGTTTCTATTAGCGCAAAACTTTAAAAAATTTTCTATACTTGCTAAATCTTTTACAATAGATGCATAGTTTTTTGAAGAATCATATTTTATTCTTAAAACAGAATCGTAATCATTAAATGTTATCCTGCCGTCATCCTTCCATCCCGCTTGTTTTATGCTTAGTTCAAAAACAGTTTCTGTCCCATTTAAATTAACATTTTCTTCTGAAACAGTTTCTTCAACTGTTTTGAATTTAAAGTAATCTTTTTTATCTTTCCAATATTTATCTTCATCAAATTCAATCATTTTTCGATTACTATAAAATCTATTTAAAACACCACCTGATATATTTAGTGAAGCAAATTCCATTTCATCTAATCTATATTCTTCGCTTTGAGCAATCAAAATACATCTTGGTAAACATGTAAAACAACCATCTTTATAAGAAATATTATTGTTTATATAAAATACAATATCAAATCCATTCAAAGTAAAGCCTTTAAAATATTCTACATATTTATATTCATTAAAAAAAGTAGGTTTATTTTCTATAGATATCAATGTTAATATATTATTCTCATAAATAAATGTGTAGCTATTCTCTTCTGAATTAATATAGCCTTTTAAATATACCTTTTTCATTTTTTATCTCCTTGCATTATCAAGATTACTATGATTGCTTAATTGTTTAAATTTTAATAATTAACAAACTCTTTAAATTTCTCATTTTCCAACTCTTCATATTTCTTTTTATAAATTTTCTGATTACTAGCTAATATTTCTGTATTATCATTAAAAATAATTAGAATTTTGTCAAAATCTTTTCCTCCAAAATGTAGATAATCTTCTCCTCCATCAACATAACATGATTCACATTTGCAAGATACTAAATCATGCACACTTTTTGATTCAATTATATCTCCACAAAGTAAACATTTTATTTTCATTGTACCCTCCTTGTATCTGCTTTTATTTATTAGATATATTCCTACTTCTTTATTACTCATATTATCCCCCTAAAAATAATATCATTATTGTTTTGCAGAATTTGTCCAAACTTGTAATTTATTATCAAAAAAAGCAAAATAATTCTGTAATCAAAATTGCCTTATTATTTTTCTTCTCTTTAGTTTATCTATTACCTAAATAATATTTAATCATTTCAACATATTGATCTTGTGCATTCAAACAAGTATCAATTAAATAGCCTTTTTCTTTATTAGTTTGATATTGGTTTAATCCTCTATAATAGAATATTTTATCTTTATCTAAAATAATAAATGGTACTATATTATTTTTTAAACACTCTTTAAATGCAATTATTCTACCGACTCTACCATTACCATCTTGAAACGGATGTATCTTTTCAAATTTGGCATGAAATTCTATTATTTCATTTATTGTTATTTTATTTAATCCATCATACCATTCTAATAATTTTTTCATATCTCTCTCAACATTTTTTGGATCTGTAGTTTTTAAACCACCAACTTCATTTGGCAATTTCTTATATTCACCTACATTAAACCAGTTTTTTCTACTATCTGATGTTCCTTCTTTCAAGATTTTATGAAATTCTTTTATCATTTTTTCTGTTAATTTTTCATTAGCTATATCTAACATATAATCGACTAGTTTAAAATGATTAGCTGTTTCCAATACATCATCTAAATCTGTTATTGAATCTTTTTCTGCTAATAATGTATTTGTTTCATAAATATACCTAGTCTGATCCTCTGTAAGTTTACTTCCTTCAATATGATTAGTGTTGTATGCAAATGTTATTTGAGTGTTATGGTATAGATTTCCTTTTAATTTCATATCTTTTTGTTCTCTCAACACTTCTAAAATGTCTATTTTAGATATATCAAAATCATCTTCTTTTAGTAGCTCATCAATTGAAACATCAAATAATTCAGCTAACTTTTTTAATGATTCAATATTAGGTTCTAATGTTCCCGCTTCATATTTTGAGATTGTTGCTGCTTTAACACCTAAAATATCAGCAATTTCACTCTGGGTCATATTTTTATTTTCTCTATATAATTTTATTTTTTCTCCTAGCATAATAAAAACTCTCCTTTTCGTTACAATAATATTATATCATATCATTTCCAAAAAAGAAAGTTTTTTATTCAAATTTTAAGTTAAATTTCCATAAGAGAATTTAAATGATTTATATTTTTTCTGTTATTAAACTAATGTTTTTTATTTAATTATTAAATGTCTTTGATAATTAATCTAATACTTTTCCTCCTGGTTCTAAACTAATAGCTGTATATTTATGTGCTAATGCTATTGGCACTACAGCATTTTCATATAAATCACATTCAAAGTCTTTTATTATGTTTAAATATATGTCTAAATTTTCATAATTTTTTATATTAAATTTATCTTGTTGATTATAATAATTATATGGAATATCAAAAACAAAAGTCCTTCCTGTATTACTTTTATATAGAAAATCTTGTCCATAATAAGTTTCATCTCCGAAACTTTTCCCTACTGATTTACTATCAAATAGAATATATTTGTATCTAAAATCATCTTCTAAACAATAAATAGTATTATTTTTAATATACTTGTCTTCTATATCTATATTACCACTTTTTTTCATTTGGTTGCATTTTTTATACAGAAAATAATATTGCATAAATCTTGTTCAACTAGCAATAATATTTTCGCTCTTTATCAATATATTGTTCCAAATTTGTCACACAATAATTAGCATCAGGAGTTCTTTTCGTAATTTCATTTCCACTTCTGAATCACAAATAATATATGCTTTTTTAGTAGAATTCTCCCTTATAAAATATTTGAGTCGCGTAATCTTTTCAGTATCTATATAATAAAAGGTATTAATAAATTTATCTTTATTGTTTGTATATTCACAAAAACTATATTCACATAAATAAGCTCCTTTATAGCATTTATCTACAATTTCTTTCCATCTTATACTATGTAAATATTTTAGTTTTTCTTTATTAATCTTATTATCTTCAATGACTAATATCTGATTTAGCCCAAAAGTAAAATCATTCAAATTTATTCTATTTATATCATCTATTAAAATAATAATATTTTTATATCTCATTTCTTTTTGTATATCATAAGCTACAGATCGAATATATTTACTATTATGCTCTTTAAGAATTTGATAAGCTAGGTATTCAAATCCATTTATATTAAATATTCCTATAAATCTTCTGCCTGTTGTTGTAAATACTCTTTTATCTTTTATTGCAAATGATGGTGTAAAATCAACAGTTTTACAATTATGATAAAAAGTAGCTATGTTACTTAATTTTAATAATCTTTCTCTATATTTTGCATTTTTATTTGATTTGTCGGAAAATAACTCATAATACCACCTCCAATACCAACTAATAAGTTACCAACAAATTGTCCATTGGTAAGATATTCGATAGCATACGCTATCGCCTACTTACCTCCACTTCAAAAACTATATTATTAAAATTCTAAAACACTTGATATATAAACATTTCCTTGTAATCCCAAATATGCCAAATTTCTTTATTAAAAAAAGCTAATTTTGCTACATTTTTTGCACCTATAAAATTCACATTTTTTTCATTTTGTACTACCATTTATGATAGATTTTTTATAATAATTTAATAAATTATCTGGATTATTACTCAATGCTAAAAAATATAAATTTACTAAATTTTCTCTATTTACATTTTGAAGTATAAATTGAAAATTGTTATTATATAAACCATACAAGACATATATAATATCTTTTATCATATTAATTTTATCTTCTTTCATATATTGAAGCATATAAGAATCATAATTAAAATCTAATCTGTCAATTATCGCAAAAAATTCTTTTGGAATTTCGTTACTATTATTTATAATTAAATAAAATAAATCATCTATATTATATTTTATATTATTATCTTTAACAATTTTGTTAATACCCTCTTTACTTTTTGGTATATAGGGGGATTGATTTTTTTGATAATATGGGGGGTCTACAATATAAATATTTCTTGATACTATTTCTTTATTTTCATTTCTTATAACTTCTGTTTTTATATAGCCAAGCTTTTGCAAATGTGAAATCCATCTACTAACTGAGATGGCTGTTACATTATATAAATTTGCAAAGTATTTATTTTGAGCATAGCAATAACCATTTTTATTGGCTAATGCTGTAATTTCTCCATATAATAATTTTTCGGCATATTTTAAACTGTTGCAGGTATTATTGCATAATAATTGGGTTGTTCTTTTTGACTCATATTATGCACCTCCATATCTTTAAATTTTGCTGAAGGGCAAATTTATAGAGTATGAAAGTGTTTATAAATGAAAAAAAGAGACTTTACTTTTTATAGTAAAATCTCTGTATTAAAAATTACACTTAAAGGGACATCCCTTTAGGTAAAAACTTCCGAATTGGTTGCGGAGGGTAGACTCGAACTACCGACCTTTGGGTTATGAGCCCAACGAGCTGCCAACTGCTCCACTCCGCGATGTAAATGATTAACAACAATACCTATTGTACTATGTATAGATAAAGTTGTCAAGCATTTTTAACTAATTTTAATATAGTATATGAAAAAAATGTAAAAATATTCATATTTATAGTAAAAATCAGTTATCTTAAAAACCCATTAATAATTTCCTCTTCTGCTTCTTTTTCAGTAAGACCAAGCGTCATTAACTTAACTAATTGTTCCCCTGCAATCTTTCCAATCGCTGCTTCATGAATTAAATTCGCTTCTACATGATTTGCTGTAATCTCTGGCGTGGCTGTCACTTTGGCATTATCTTTAATAATAGCATCACATTCACTATGCGCAAAACATTTATTATTGCCATAAATTTTTGACACAAATAATTGTGTAGAATCATCGGTTGCAACTGACCTTGAAGTAACATGCGTACTTGCATTTTCTCCTTTTAAATTCACATCAAAAATTGTTTTGGCAAACTGCTTACCATGTGTCATAATTTTTTCTTTCACTACAAAATTGGTATTAGCTTCTAATTCTCCCTTGGTTTCTCTTATGGTAGAATCCACCCCTTTAATTTGGCTACTTTCCATTTCCAAACTACTACCTTCTTTTAAATAGACCTCTGTTACTGGGTTTAAAATTCTTTTTCCTTCTCCTTTTCCTTCTCCATAATGCTTTTCAATATATTTTACCTTGGCACCCTCTTCTAAAAAGAAACGATGAATACCATCGTGCTGAGAATCATTTTGGTGGTCATTATGAATGCCACATCCTGCAATAATAATTACATTGGCATTTTTTCCAATATAAAAATCGTTATAAACTAAATCACTTAATCCACTCTCGGTTAAGATAACCGGTATGTGAATAAATTCAAATTTTGTATTTTCTTTTACATAAATATCAATTCCAGGCTTGTCCGTTTTGGTTACAATGTTGATATTAGGAGTTGTTTTTCTTTCAATTCCTTCCCCATTTTTTCTAATATTATAAGCACCCTTTTCCATATTTTCTAAGTTAGATACTTCATTTAAAAGTTCTTTATCAATTTGGTTTATCTCTTTATTTTTCTCCATGTTACACTCCTTTCTTTGCTTGCTTGTCCCCATCGGTTCCGGGTTTGTTTGGGGATGTTTGAGGCTATTTTATAACATTCTTTTTTGGCAAATGTTTTGTTCAAAATATCTTGACTTTTCCCGATTTCTTCTATTTTTCCTGCTTTCATTAAAATAATTTCATCTGCTATGTTTAAAATTCTTTCTTGGTGAGAGATGATAAGGGTGGTTCCTTTTATTAGCTCTCCCATTCTTTCAAACACGTCAATTAAGTTGCTAAAACTCCATAAGTCAATTCCTGCTTCTGGCTCGTCAAAAATGGTTAGTTTGGCTCCTCGCAAGGCAACGGTTGCAATTTCAATTCTTTTTAGTTCTCCTCCTGATAAAGATCCATTTACTTCTCTGTCTACATATTCCTTAGCACATAACCCTACTTTGGAAAGCACTTCACATGCCTCGCTTTTGGTCATGTCTTTTTTGCCTGCGATTTTTAATAGGTCGTAAACGGTAATTCCTTTAAACTTTACTGGTTGTTGAAAGGCAAATCCAATTCCTAGTTTTGCTCTTTGGTCGATGGTAAGGTTTGTGATGTCTTGTCCTTCAAAAAGGATTTCTCCAGCGTCTTGCTTTTCAATTCCCATTATAATTTTTACTAATGTTGATTTTCCGGGAACCGTTTGGTCCTGTAATTGCTATGAATTTTCCTAAGTCTAGTTTTAGGTTGATGTTGTCTAGTATTTTTTTGCCGTCTCTTTCAAAATATATATTTTTTAGTTCTAATATCATGTTTGTTCCTCCGCTTCTATTATTGGATTTTTTGTTTTGTTTGCTTTCTATTTTATCATAAATGCTAAGAAAAGGAAAGTGATTGTTTACTAGTTTTCTATTTTACACAAATCAAATCCTTTATCTTATTAAACTTAGCCTCTCCTATGCCACTAACCTCCTTAATATCCTCAATATTAGAAAACTTTCCATTTTCCTTTCGATATGCCGTAATCTTATTAGCAGTAGAAGGACCAATTCCTGGCAAGGTTTCTAGTTGTGTTCCTGTTGCCGTATTGATATTTATTTTTGCATTGCTTTTATTTTTTGTTTCTGGACTCGTCTGTTCATCAGCTACACCGCTTGAAGTTACAACATAGTCTTCTCCTTGTTGTTGATTTTGCCCCTCCTTTTTAGCTTCCTCTTCCTGCTTGGTGGGAATATGAATTTTCATGCCATCTTCTAACTTGTAAGCTAAATTGATGGCTTCTACATAAGCATCCTCTCTTACTCCTCCGTGCTTTAGCAATTGCCTCTTCGATTCTGCTATTCACTTTTAGTTCTACCACTCCTTCTTTTACCACTGCACCAGATACATGAACAAAAATAACCTCGTCACTAAAGTCTTCCCTTTCCTTTTGAAAATCCTCTTTTGTTTCTATGTTATTTTCTAACTCTTGGTTAAACATGGTATTATCTTCTTTGGCATATACATAATAGCAAATAAAACCTGCAATAATCGCAGTAATTACACCTAATATAATTTTTTGTTTTTTATTAAATTGATACATATAAAAACCTCCTTTAAATCTAAAATTATTATTTTTTGTTGAAATTTATAAAAAAATAGGATATGATAGGCTTAACGGTAATATAAGAAAGAGAAAGGAATAAGATTAATGAAACTAAATTCTAATATTAAAAAATTATGCTTTATTATTATCATGTTATTTTTCCTATTAGCACAAACAACTTTTGTTTTAGGAGCTGATAATGCTCCTAAAATAACATCACGGAACTGCTATTTTACTAGACAATAAGACTGGTAAAATTTTATATGATAAAAACAAAAATGAAAAAATGTATCCAGCAAGTACCACTAAAATTATGACTGCTATTCTTGCTTTAGAAAATTGCGCTTTAGATGAAACCATTACAGTTAGCTATGACACCGTCATGTCGATTCCCGATGGTTATTCTTCTGCCTCCTTAGAAGTAGGCGAAACTTTGACAGTAGAACAATTATTAGAACTTCTATTAGTTCATTCTGCTAATGATGCTGCTAATTGCTTAGCTGAATATATTGGTGGTTCTATTGAAAGCTTTGTTTCTATGATGAATACAAAAGTTAATGAACTTGGTTTATCTAACACACATTTTACAAATTCCTTTGGTATGCATGACGACAATCATTATACCACTGCAGAAGATTTAGCTACTATTATGAGATATTGCATCAAAAATGACGATTTTAGAAAAATTTCTGGTAAAGCTTCTTGTGCTATTCCTGCTACTAACAAGCATGAAGCAAGAAGATATGCTTCTACCAATGAACTAATTTTGCCAAATAGTCGTAATCATTATCCTTACTTAACTTGTGGTAAGACTGGCTATACTTCACAAGCCGGTGATTGCTTGGTTTCTTGCAGTTATAAAGATAATTTAGAATTAGTATGTGTCATTTTAGGTGGTAAAACTGTAAACGGTGTATCTAGCAGGTTTAAAGATACAAAAACATTATTTCAGTATGGTTATGATAATTTTTCGATTAAACCTTTGCTAAGTCAAAATGATGTTATAACCAATATAGAAGTAAAAAATGGAACAAAAGATACCAAAAATTTGGATTTGTTAGCTGGTACAGTAGTGGATGCTTTAGTTGATAATTCTTTATCTTTGGATACTTTAGAACCTCAAGTTACTTTAAATGAAAAGATAAAAGCACCAATTGAAACACGGTGATGTTTTGGGTTATGCTTCTTATACCATTGATGGTATTGAATATAAAACTGATTTAGTTGCATCACATGCTGTAGAACAGTCTAAGTTGTTTTTCTATTTATTAGATGTAGGAATTGCCGTTTTACTTTTGATTTTAATTTACTTTGTATTTCTTCGTAAGAAAAAATGTAAATTTTATGAATTTAAAGGATTTTAAATAGTTAGAATAAAATATGGCAGAATTAAGATTTTGTAGCAGTTGCTACTTCATACAAAATCTTAATTCTGTTTTTTTTAATAATCTTTTCCAATAATAATGGTTACATCTACTTTGCTTGAACTTGCTTCACTTGTTTCGATGCTTCCTTTACCTAATACATCTTTTATATTTGTTAGTAAGGTTTCTTTTGCATTCTTCTTGTTAATAATCGTTGTTTTACTTGTGGTTGTTGTACTTCCCGTTCTGGTAACATGAAAGCCTGCTCCTTTTAAGGTGTTTACAACTTTTGTTAAAATACTACTATCGCCACTACCATTTAATACTTCTATTTCTAGGTTTGCTTTGCTTGTATCTTTGACTTGGTTTTCATCACTTTCATCGTTTCCATCTTCTTGTATATCTCGATCAAAAAATAGTTCTTGTACTAATTTTTTAGTTTCTTGTTTGTCATATACAAATATGCTGACATTATTGGTTTTGTTTAATGATGGTACGGTTCCTGGTAAAGTTTCGGTTAACATGTTAGAAGTATCAAATTCTACAGCATATGGTATATAGTCTTTTGCAACATTGAAGTCTATGTTAGTAAGTACATATTGTTTTGCTACATCTAAGATTTCTCCTAGTTTAAATATGTTTTCTGGTCTTGCAGTTTGTTTTACTACTTGTAGAATAAATTCTCTTTGGGTTCTCATTCTTCCTATGTCATTGTCTCCATATTCTACTGGATAAGAGGTAGTTCTTCCATAACGGTCTGGATTACTGTGTCTAAAACGTACTAATTGCTCTGCTTTGTTTCCATCTAGTTTTTGTTCTCCTGCTTTTAAGTGAATGTGTAAGTCTTGTGATGTATCGTCATAGTCCATGTCGATTGGTACATTAAAAGTAACTCCCCCAATTACATCAACTAGTTTGATTAAGGCTTCGGTTTTTATAACAACATAGTATTCAATGTTTAATCCTGTGATTTCATTGACTGCTTTTAAGGTTTCGTCTGGTCTATGTTGTCTACCATATAGGGCATTTATTTTTTCGTAAGCTGTTGCTTTTGCTGTGTTTTTTCCTGTGTAAGTGTCTCTAGGAATTGATAGTAGTGTTGCTTTTTGTGTGTTTGGATTATAAGAAGCTACAATAATGGTGTCAGTTAATTCCACATTTTCTTGGTCAGTACTAATTCCTAATAATAGAACTTTGATTTCTCCTACATCCTTTTTGGAGTTTAGCACAGTTGCTAACATTCCTGATGTTCCTCCTCCGTTTTGGTGTACTTTATAAGCAAAGACTCCTCCTGCTATTAATAGTACTAATACTAGTAATAATAGTATTTTTTTTATTGGTTTTTTCTTGTTTTTGTTCTTCTTTTTTTTGTTACTTTTTATATCTTTATTGTTCATTTGTTTCTTTCCCAAAATGATTCACTCCTAATCTTTCATGGTACTAGTATAGCAAAATTGCATTCAAAAAGCAAGAAATTTCACTAAAAAAACACATTTAATATATTGTTTTGATACATCGCTTTTCCTATAATGGACTGGTCTATAGCACTGTTTATCTGGTTATTGGCATCAATTTTTCCGTGGGATAGCAATTATTAAAAGTCCTACATAGATAATTAAAATTCCTCTTAATACGCCATATATCATTCCTGTTGTTTTGTTTAATTGACTAACAATTGGTAATTTAGCAATGGCATCTGCTAAGGCCGTTACAAATACTAAAGCAATTCTACTAGCTAAAAATAATACAATCATGACGCCACCTCTTACAATACTAATAGCTAAAGTCCTTGCTGTTTCTGGTAGCATAGCATTTTTAGCATCCTCTACCATTTGGTTTGTTATGCTATTTGGGCTTTCTTCTTTCCCTTGTAAAATGTCATTTGCTTTTTCGTATATTGTATCTTGAATTGCTTCATCTATTGTTGTTACATTAATTACTAAGTTGGAAATTGGTTGGTATAATACAAAGGTTATAACCAAAGAAATTACAAAGGCACATAAACCAATTGCTAACTTAACTAATCCTTTACGATAGGCTAAAAATGTTGATAATACTACAATTCCTATAATAATTCCATCAACTAATATTCCCATTTTGACCTCCTATAAATTTATGATTTCTATTTTATCGCGATAAATAATTCCTGCTATGTTATTAGACACTACGATATTGGTAATCTCTTGGTTAGCAATGTATCGTTTTACTAACCAACCATCCGTATTAATGAACTCTACTTCTGTTCCTAGGTTTAGGGCTATGATGTTTCCATAGGTATAAATTTCTTTTGTTACCGCTTCTGCTGTATATTGTTTCGTCTCTTCATTTTCTATGTTTACAATATTTACGACCGAATCTGCCGTAAATAATCCAGAAGCTTTTTCTTCGATTTCGATTGCGTGGTTGTTTAGTTCTATGGATTTAAAGATTGGCTTCTTACTTTCGTTATTAATAAGTATTTTATCTTGTTCATTTTCTATGATATGAATGCTATCTGTGTACATACAAATTAATTTGTTTTTATCTTGGTATTTGATGTTGGTAATTAACTTGTCTGGCTCACTTTGATAGGTCTTTTCTAATGAGTTGGTTGGATCTGTGCTTGCTTTATCAACAGAAATTACTTTGATGTTAGATTGTATGATAGTTCCTGATGTGTCTACTTCAGCAATAGCTAAATGCTTGTTATCATTAGAGATAGATACATCTGCTGTTCTGGTTGAAGATAGAAAAGTCTTAAATTTTGATTTTCCATTTCCATCTGGTGCATATACTTCTACTACTGTTTTATAGCTAGTATCGGTAATAACTACTACAACATATCCATTTTTGTTGACATGCACTTGTGAGATGTTTCCTTCTACTTCTGCTTTCCATGTTATTTCTTTGTCTGTGATTAAGTATAGTTTTTTTCCTTTTTTTTCTGCCATGACTAAAAATCGATTAGAAGAGTCGAAGGTTGGATTAGATATTTCTACTTCTAACTCTGCTTCTTTATTTCCAGTAGTTCCATAAATGGTAAATTGGTTTTTGTTTAGAATTCCTAGGTATTTACTAAAGGTATAGATGTTTTCATCTTGTCCTTCTTTTCTTTCGATGGTAGTTACATTGTCTTGCATAACTTCTTTTCGGAAGATGTTTTTGTCTATCCATTCTCTTATGTTTCTGTTCTTAGAATAAGTTACAATTATTGCTATTAGTGCTATTAGTATTACAATTACTAGAATTGCTATTGCTATGATTAGTTTCTTTTTTTGTTCTATGGCCTGTTTTATGATTTCTTTCCAGTTTTCTTGCATGGTTTTTCTCCTCGTTTTTCTTTGGTATTATTCTACTATAGGATAGAAAAAAAAGCAAGTAAAATTGCCAATAGGGACGAACCTTTTTGGCAATTTGCTTTTATTCTTTTGTTGGTATTCCAGGAGTATATTCATTATAGATATTTGTTAGCTTTTCGTTTTCTTCTTGTATTTTTACTTGTTTTTCTTCTATTTGTTTATTTATCGATTCTAATTTTTTTTGTATTTCTTCTACTTTTTTTCCTGTTTTGCTTTCTTCTTCTGTTATATTTATAATTTGATTTTCTAAATCAGTTCTTTCTTCTACTAGTGGCGTTATTTCTTCGTTTAGTTTATTTATTTGTTCTTCTTGTTTTGTTATTTTACCTTGTAAGTCTTGTGGTTCATTATTTTCTTCACTTTGCTGTTCTTGGTTTTCCCCATTTTCACTATTTTTGTTTGCCTTTGAGTGATTTAGTACTACAAATACTACTCCTACTAGGATTGCTAAGATTATGATTACCATTGTTATTTTAATTGACTTTGACATTTATTTTATCACCTCTTCGTTTTTTCTTTCTATCTCTTTAACTTTTTCAACTAGTTAAAAACTCTATCTCTTATTTCTGTCATATTAGCTACAATATCATCTTTATCCATAACATATTCCATCATAGCTACCTGATCTTCCCACACCTCTGGGTCGATTACTTCTTTTATTTCGTCTTCTAAGATATGATATGGCATTATTTTTAGTTCTACACCTGCTAGTGGTCCTGCAAAAGTAGGATCTCCCAATGTAACTGTTTCAGCCCAAAGTTGTGATGCTTCTCCACTTTCTATTCCTAATATCATAATTAGGTTTTCTGAACCATATGTGTTGGCAAAATCCATTATTCTTCGTTGAATGTCTGGTTCTAGACCTGCACCTGCTGTTGCATAGCTAATTACTGTTGTAGTAAAAATCACATCTGCTTCTGTTGTTTCAATACATGTTTGTATTGCTGGACCAGGAATTCCATCTCTATCTCCAACAATAATTACTTTTTTGTTTCTTAATAATTCTGCTCCCGATAGTTTTACCCTTAATAATGCCGTATTAGAAGTAACACTTGCTGTTGCATCTCCATATTTTTGTGTTACGATACAATAATAATATCTTCCACTCATATTTGCTGTTATTACCCCTGCTGGCATAGTATATGAACTTGACGTTGCTCCTTGAATAGCAGTTCCTCCTGTTGTACTATTGGTTGTATTATAATACCATTGATAACTTAATGTTCCATTTCCGCTTGCTGTTACACTAAAAGATGCTCCTGTTGATGTTACTACCGTTATTGATGTTGGTTGTTTGGTAATAATTACTGACGAAACGACATTTAACTTAGCTGCATCTGAGGTTATCGTTTTTGTTGAACCTCCATATTCTTGGGTTACCTCGCAATAGTAATATTTTCCACTAAGAGAGCTAGTTACATTTGTAGCTTTTATCTCATAGGTTGCTTCTGTTGCTCCTTGAATAGCAGTTCCTTCGCTATTATTATTCGTACTATTTTGGTACCATTGATAAGTCACTGTTCCTTCTGCCCTTACTTCTACCTTGAATTGTATATCTTCTGTATTGCTAATCGTTTCTATATTACTTGGCTGAGTTATAATTTCTATGTCTCCCCCTGCATTTTCTTTTTTGATATAATCGTCTAATTTTCCGATTATGTCATCTCCTAAATCATTTCTTATTGCCCCTGTTTCTCCATCTACACCTTCAACATGTTCAATCTTGGTTATCTCTTCAATTACTTGGTCTAATGTTGGATTTCTATGTTTTTGTTCTACTTTTATAATTGCCATTTCTATTTGTGATTCTAAAGCTTGCATTTCTGCAGATTTTTTAGCAGAGTTTGCCTCTTTAATGATGCCATTGTCACTTGTTATGGAACCTATTGTTATTCCTGCTAAAATTAATAAAACTACTATGGTTACAATTAGAGCTACTAGTGTAACTCCTATTTCATTTTTGGTTTTTCTTTTCATTTTTATCCCTCGTTTTTTGGTTTTATAATATTCTTTTTGCGCATTATGTTTATCTATCATACACATGATAACCTATCTTTTCTTTGCTGTCAATGATAATTTTTTGTTTTTAGTACTTTTAATCTATTTGTAATCCTACTGTAATATCTGTAACTTTTTTAATTTTTATGGCATCCTAGCTTAAAAATTTGTAGTAAACCTAAATAACCAAAAATAGGATACAAAGAGCTTACCAAATTAGAAAAGCCAACCTTAGAAATTAGCACTGCAGTTATGCACATAATTAACGCAACTTGTGTATAACTTTTTTTCGTTTTCGTTGTATTTTGTAAAAAACTAGTTCCTAGCGAAATAGCAGTTGTAAAAATAGAACCTAAAATAATAAAACCGATACACATATCGTAATCCATAAAAGATATTAGAAACCACATAAACAGCTGGCATTTCTAGTTTTTGTATATCTACATCCACACGCACTAACAATAAAAATATAATAATAGATAGCAAAATCAAAATTGCTGTGCTGATGGTTGTTATTTTTAATATTTGCTTTTTATCTTGAATGTAATCTTTTAAAGTTAATAATACTGGTATTAATAAAATGCTATTATAACTACTATATAAAATGGCACTTAAAAGAAAGCTAGAAGATTTCGTTTTTATAATATAATTTCCAAGTTCTAGTAAAGGAAGGTTTTTTAAATTAAGTAATCCTATTACAAGTAAAAATAAAATCAATAAGGGAACCAGTAATTCATTTGCTTTTACGACACCTTTTACGCTTGTCATGAAAATAATAAAAGTAATAACCGCTAAAATAGTACTTCCTAATAAGCTATTGATTCCTAATTCTTGTTCAAAATAAGCACCAAATCCGTGCTATCATAATAAAAAAAGTTATTAGAATAAATACATTTATAATGGTATTAATGATTGGTTTTATTTTACTTTTTTTCTTTATTAAAATGTCTAAAAATTCTTTATAAGTACTAACTCCATATTTATTTACTATTTCAAATGTTTTAAACACAACAAATCCCATGATAACACAAGATAATATTAGTCCTATTAATCCTTCTATTCCATAGGAAAAGAAGAACAGATATACTTCTTGCCCGAGAGGCAAATCCTGCTCCTATCATGGTTCCTATAATAACAAAAATGACTTTTAATATATTTTTATTTTTCATAGTAAAAAACCCCATATTATTTTATGGGGTTTTTTTGTTTTTTATTCAATTCTTTTAAAAACGACCTTAACGGAACCAATGGGGACGTTAGGATTGTTTTGGCAATTATTTTTTTCTTCTTCTTATTTGCCAGATGATGATTCCTGCTATAATTATGATAATTGGTACAGTAAATATGATAATTCGAATGATGGTATCTTGAGCTTCTGTTGCTGTATAGGTTACAATTCCTGTATCTTTTCTTGCCGTAATGTCTTCTTCTCTGTCTACTAAATAAGCAATTGCATTTAATACTAAATCTTTATTATAGCTAGCTATTTGAATCGTTGGATATTGCGTTGTTTGGTTTAATGGATAGTCTGAAACAAAGTAGTTTTCTCCATAAATTACTAATTTTGATGTAATAGCACTTTCTCCATTTTCTTCATTTGCTTCTTTAATAGTTTTTTGTAACTCCGCTCCTACTAAAAAGGTTCCTGCTTCTTCGTCTTGACTTTTGGTGTCTGCTTGGTTACTAAAGTTATTTCTATAATATGAGCTTTCGCTAGCAAGTAGTAAATCGGTTTTTTCTATGTTTAATTCATCTAATTTGTCTTCGTCAATGTTTATTTTAGTTGCATTAACAAAGACAACTCCTGCGGTATTATATAGGTCTTCTGTTATTTTAGCATATTCTATTTCTGGCAAAATTAAATCTGGTGAACCAGTTACCATTTTGTTTGCATCTGTTTCTCTTATAGTCCCTTCTTCAAATGGTTTTACGCCATAGGTTTCTAATATTTTATTGACATTTGGCATGTCTTTTTTGGCTGTTATTGCTGAATTTAACCATAAGATGTTTTTTCCTGATTGGATGTAATCTGTGATTGCTTTGGTTGCCATTTCGTCAAAATCTTTATTTGGTGTTGTGATAACAAGTGTATCACAGTCTTCTGGAATTCTTCCAGTTGTTAATATATTTAATGTATCAATTTGATTAATTTCGTTTTCTAAGTACATGCCTAAGTAATTCATATTTTGTGCTAATGAAAATGCACTATATCCTTCTAAAAAGTATACTTTTGGTACTTTTTCACTGGTAACAGAAACAATGCTACTTGTAAGTTTTTCTTCTGCTATACTAATAGTTTCATAAGTAGACATATCATAGGTTACTAAATCTTCTGCTGATAGCACTTTTGATTTTTCTCCACATTCTATAATGATTCCTTGTATTCCACTTTCTATTCCATATTTGTTTACTAAATCTGGTCTACTATTAGCATCTACTGCTTCTGCCGTTATTTTTTCATTTACTTTTTTATATTGTTTTGCTAAATCTAAGTTAGCATCATCTTCTTGATATCCTATAAAATAGATTTTAACCTCTTTATTGACATCCTTTACTTTTTCTTTACTTGCGTCTGTTAATGTATATAATTTCTCTTGGGTAAAGTCAATTGGTGCTAATTCTAGTTTTTGCATAATAATATTAATAGCAATTAAGACTGCTATGATAATGGCTACTAATAAACATGTTATTGTTCCATTAATAAGCCACTTCCTTTTTATCATTTCTACCAATTTATTGGCTTTTTTATCACTCTTATTTTTTTGTGATTTTTCTTTTTTCTCTTTCAATTTAATTCCCTCCTATCTTACACTTTTTCTTCTTTGCATAAATATAGTTGTAAGTAATAAACATGCTACTGTAAACATGATAAATGTTACGGTATCTGCTATATCAATTTGCCCTTCTGGG
This sequence comes from uncultured Clostridium sp., assembly GCA_947062645.1. GTDB lineage: Bacteria > Bacillota > Clostridia > TANB77 > CAG-508 > CAG-269. The sequence goes on from CAMSQT010000003.1 coordinate 17,111, forward strand.
AATTTTGAAAACATGTTGATTAAAGAAAAATTAGTAAATATGGTACTAAATTGTGGTAAAAACCACGTTAAAATAAAAAAACCTATTGTTATTACTCCTGCAATTATTTGATTTTCTGTGATACTAGATGCTAATATTCCAAATGATATATAGGCCATTGCTAACAATATAAATCCTAACATAGTTACTAAAGCTGTTGTAATATGTGGTTTACCAAAAAAGCTTAAAATAGCAAAATACATAAAAGTACATAATAAAGTAATGATTACAATTAAGGTAGCTGCTATAAATTTTCCTATTACTACTTTTGTAATACTAATTGGTGAAGTAAGTAATAGCTGTTCTGTTCCACTTTTTCTTTCTTCTGCTATGGTTCTCATAGTTAGAATAGGAACAATAAAAGTTAAAGTTGTTGCTCCTGAATAGAATATATATTCAAAGTTTGTACTTTGATATTTAAATACATCTGTATAGAAAAATATACTAAACATGATTAAAAATAGTCCTATAAATACATATCCAATGGGAGAATAAAAATAAGACTTTACTTCTTTTTTAATAATTGCCCACATTATTTTTCCCCTCCTTCTATTAATTTCATAAAAGCATCTTCTAAGGTAGTATCTGCCTTTTTCATTTCAAAAACAGTAACATTTTCTTTTGCTAGTTCTGCAAAAATAGTTTTTCTTAAATCTACTTCTTTATCTGCTTCGATAACATATTGTTTGGTTTCGTCTTCGTTTTTGGTTACTAGTTCAATTTTTTTGATGTCTTTTATTTTATCTTTTAGTGTTTTCATTTTGTCTTCTGGGTCTTCTACTGTTACATAGATAGTATTATTACTAGTTACTTTATTTTCTAAGTTTTTTGGTGTATCAACTGCTATGATTTTTCCTTTATTGATAATGATTACTTTGTTACAAATTTGGCTAACCTCTGATAAAATGTGTGAACTCAAAATAACAGTATGGGTTTTTCCTAGTTCTTTAATTAGATTTCTAATTTCTGTGATTTGTTTTGGATCTAAACCAACAGTTGGCTCGTCCAAAATTAATATTTTAGGATTACCTACTAAGGCTCCTGCCATACTAACTCTTTGTTTGTAACCTCTTGACAGGTTTTTAATTAGTTTTTTTTGAACCTCTTGTAATCCTGTTTGTTCTATAATTTTTTGTACTTTTTCTTTTCTTTCTTTTTTATTAACTTGTTTAATTTCTGCCATATAGGTTACAAACTCTTTAACCGTTAAGTCTGTATATAATGGCACTCCTTCTGGCATATATCCTATTTCTTTTTTTGCCTTTTTTGGTTTTTTTAGCATATTATAACCATCTACTATAATTTCTCCTTCTGTTTGTTCGATAAAGCCTGTTATCATATTCATGGTTGTACTTTTTCCTGCCCCATTTGGACCGAAGTAAACCGGATAATTTCGCCTTCTTTAATGGTAAAGCTAATGTTGTCTACGGCTGCTACTTTTCCATACTTTTTTGTAACATTTTTAACTTCTATCACAAAAAATTCCTCCTTTTTTCTCTATCTTTTAAATCCCTAACATCTTATCATTTTCTTTTTAGGTTGTAAAGGATTTCACAAAAAATTCACAATAGAGCAAGGGGCAATTGGGGACGTTTCTTTTTGCCCCTTTTAAACTTGATTTTTTATCTATTTGTTATAATCTTTTTTTGTTTTTCATAAATTTTATAAAAGGTGTGTGTTGTTATGGAATATTTATATCCTTTTTTAATTACTTTTACACTTGTATTTCTTGCTGAGTTAGGTGATAAAACTCAACTTTTAGTGTTATCTTTTTCTACGAAAAATAGGATGAAAAATATTTTGTTTGGTGTAGCTTTGGGTACGTTTTTTAGTCACGGTTTTGCTATCTTGTTTGGTAGTCAAGTGGCTTGTTTTTCAAGTGAAGGTTTTCAATTTTATTTGAAGCTTTTTACTTATGCTTCTTTTGTGTTTTTTGGGTTAATTGGCTTTTTGCCTAAAAAATCTGTAAATGTTTCTTCTAAGTCTAGATTTTTACAAAAGTTTACTGGTTTAAAGCTTAACTCTGTTTTTATGGTGGCTTTGTGTATTTTGGTTGGCGAACTTGGTGATAAGACTTTTTTGGCTTCTTTAAGTCTTGGCTTGCAGTATCCTAATTCTAAACTTCCTTTGATTTTTGGGTCTGTTTGCGGTATGGTTTTTAGTAATTTAATTGCTATTTTTTGTGGAAGACTGATTGGTAAGCGTTTGAAAGAAAGTTTTATTGAATTTTTGTCTAATGCTATTTTTATCGTTTTTGGACTTTTTGGTTTTTTACATATTATTTTTTAAGTGTTTTTAAATTTTTTATTGTTTTTTTCGTTTTTTGGCTTGTTTTGCCTTGACACTTGTTGTTTTTTGTGATATTATAATTATTGTTATTTGATATATGGGTCAGTAGCTCAGTTGGATAGAGCACAGGCCTTCTAAGCCTGGGGTCCGGGGTTCGAATCCCTGCTGGCTCACCACAATTTTCAAGAGTTTCAAGCTCTTGATTTTTTTATTTTTTATAATATCTAAAAAATTTTGTTAGTTTTTATTCTTATATTGCTTGTAGTTATTGTATATCAATGAATATGAAATACTACTAAATCTAAAAATTCTCTAAAATCGTTATAAGAGCCGAAAAAGTTGTAGATAACTACGCCATTGGCACCACTACAGTCTTATACGAACCTAAGTATAAGTTAGACATTATATATTAAGTTAGAAAGTGTTTGAAGGAGAAAAAATCGATGGAAGAAATAGAAATACTAAAAGGAATTCTAAATAGTTACCCATATTTTATTGTTTTTGTAGATAATGACTACATTATTAGATTTATGAATAAACCAGCACAAGACCACTATCTAAAAAAAGGAAAAAATCTAATAGGAAAAAGTATATTTGATTGCCACAATGAAAAATCTATTGAAAAAATAAAAAAGAGTTATGAAGAAATTAAAACTACTGGAAAAGATGTATTCATATTTGTAAATTCTAAAAATCAAAGAGTATATATGCAAGGTGTAAAAAATGAAAAAGGCGAATGGATAGGATTTATAGAAAGATTTGAATTAAATTTGCAAATGTAAATAAAAAATAATATTGCCACACTGCAACGGTTTCGTTTACTTTCTCACAAGCAAGACTTGTTCAAAAGTAA
>CAMSQT010000004.1 GCA_947062645.1 uncultured Clostridium sp.
TACACTCGATCCAACACTCTTTCCCTACACGACGCTCTTCCGATCTATGGCTATAAAAAATAATAAAATTGGCTTATTTTCAAAACCTTCTAAAAATAAGAACATAATAGTTGCCCCTATTCCATAAATGGGGCAAAATGGTCCTCTTAAGAAGCCTGTATTAATTATCTTTCTTTCACATATTGATCTAACAATCGATTCCATTACCCATCCTAAAAATGAATATATGATAAAGTATGTTATTAATTCAACTAGATTGCTATTCATTTACTTAAAAACTTCCTTCCCATTTTTTAAGTCCAAATAAATTAGTTTAGAAAAGAATAGTACTTAATGCTATTCTTTTCTAAATTGTTTTTTTATTTACTAACTCTTGCTTTTACTGTTTCTGTTACATCATTTTCGTTATATACGGTTACTTCAATTCTATTTTTTCCTTCTTGTAGTGGATACGCATATTCAAACTCTTTTCTTTGTTCTAATGGAAGTTGTTTTTGTAGGTCTAGTTTGTATTTCTTTCCTTTATTAATTGTAAATTCTACTGTTTTTATTCCTTGGTCGTCACTTGCTTTGATAATAAAGTTAGCAGATCCATCTGTTGTTACTTCTACTTTTGGTTTGGTTACTCCTTGTACTTCTTGTTCTTTGGTTTCTGTTTTATTATTAATATCTACTACGATTACTGTTAATTTGTGTAATCCTTTTGGTATTTCTATTGTTTCTTCTATTTGGTTTCCTTCTATATCTATTCTTGTTTCATCTTCTTCATCCCATCTATAGGTCATGTATTGAAGTTTGTTTACACCATTTGCTGTTATTTTTAAGTTTGCTGATTCTGGCTCTATGTTAATGTTAATGTCTGTTTCTACGGTACATACTTTAGTATATTCAATTTCTTGTCCTTTTACGTCTTTAGCATGTACTTTTAAAGTATTGGTTCCTGATGGTATTTGAATGGTAGTTTCTATTTCTTTTTTTCCTGTTGTTGGTACATTGGTTTCTCCTTCTTCATTCCAGTCATAGGTTACAGAGGTTAGTTCTTTATCATGGGTTACTTTTAGTAAGATTTCTTCTTCTGCTGTTTGTTCTACATAAATAATTGGCTTGTTATTGGTGGTTCCGTTTCCTCCTTTATACATAGAATAAGAACCTGTTCCTATCATACAAATTCCAAATACTAAAATAGCAATGGCAAAAAATCTTGCAATGGTAGTAATTTCTAATGGTGCATTGTTCCTTTCTTTTGGCATTTTAGGAGCTTTTTCTTTTCTTTTTCTCCCTTTTTTATTGTTACTGTTATCGTCTACGTTTAATATCTGATTCAATCTTTTCACCTCTTTAGTTTTTTCTTCAGCTTGATTATAACATATTGATTCTATGTTGTAAATAATTTTAAAAGGAAAAACTTAAGATAAAAAAAACCGCCCTTTTCTTCTAAGCGGTTTTTTACTAATTTTAGTTTTGCGCATATGGAAGCATAGCAATGTGTCTTGCTCTTTTTACTGCTGTTGTAATATCTCTTTGGTGTTTAGCACATGCTCCTGTTGTTCTTCTTGGTAAGATTTTTCCTTTATCATTGATAAATTTTCTTAATTGTTCTGGGTTTTTATAATCTAATACAAAGTTTTTGTCACTACATAATACGCAAACTTTTTTTCTTTGTTTTCTAAATCTTGGATTGTAGTCCTCGTCATAGTTTTTGTTGTTTCTTTTATTTGGTTTTTTGTCAGCCATTCTTGTTTTCCCCCTCTCTTCTTTTTTGTTCCTAGAATGGTAAGTCGTCACTAGAAGATACTTCAAAGTCTGCTCCCATGTTTCCTGGTGCTGTGTCTCCAAATGTATTTTCAAAGTTAGTACTGTTTGCTACATCTCCTTCTCTTTTGCTATCTGCAAAATAAGCTTCTTCTGCTACTACCTCTGTTACATAGTGTTTGGTTCCTTGGTCGTCGTCCCATGTTCTTGTTTGAATTCTTCCAATTACTCCTACTTGTTGACCTTTCTTAAAGTATTTGCTACAAAATTCTCCTAGTTTGCTCCAAGCAACAATATTGATAAAGTCTGCTTGTCTTTCTTCTCCTTGTCTTACAAATCTTCTGTTGACTGCTAAACTAAAAGATGCAACTAGTGTGTTGTTTGTTTGTGTGTATCTTACTTCTGGGTCCCTTGTTAGTCTTCCCATTAATATTACTTTGTTCATTTCTTATCACCTTTCTTTACTTTAAATAAAGGCCCCTTATCTTTATTTAATTTTGTTTTTCGCTAAAAATTTTAATTCTTAGTCTTCTTTTCTTACTACGATAAATTTCATGATATCGTCTGTGATTCTATAAACTCTTTCAAGTTCTTTGATAGAATCTGGTTTTGCTTCAAAGTTGAATAGTAAGTAAGTTCCTTCTGCTTGCTTTTTGATTTCATAAGCAAGTTTCTTTTTGCCCATGTGTTCTACTGATTCTACTTTTCCGTTTTCATTGATTAATCCTGTAAATTTCTCTTCTAAAGCTTTTAGTGCTTCTTCGTCTAAATTAGGATTAACAATGATAATACTTTCGTATTGGTTCATTATTTTCACCTCCCTTTGGATTTATAACCTACCTTTTTTAGGTAAGTAGAGATCTAAAAAAATAGCTAGGCTACTTTTAAAGCATAGCTATTGTATCACATTTTGTCTCTTTTGGCAAGCGTTTTTTCGCTTTTTGCAAAAGTCTTTTTTAAACACATTCTTGAAGTTTTTCTATTTCTTCTTTTGTTAATCCTGTTATTTCTTCAATATCTTTTAAATCCATATTTTTCTTTAACATTTTTTGAGCAGTTTCTTTTATTGTTTTCATAATTCCACGTTTTTCTCCTTCTAATTGTAAATCAAATAACATTTTTGTTGCTGGACTCATAGATATCTCCTCCTTTCTTTCAAGTTCTTCTAACATTTTTGTTATTATGTTTCTTCCAAAAAATAATGCCATTATATTTTTTATAATCTCTTCTGCTAATTCTTTGCTTTTTTCTTTCTTAAGTTTGTTTATTATCTTTTTTGTATAAACAAGCTTTTCTTCTTTCGTTTTGCATTTTTCCATTATCATGAAACTTGTAAATAATGAAGTGGTTTCTAATAATTCTTCAAACGTATAATCTTGCACTGCTATTAGATTATACCACAAAGAAGTATATTGATATTCACTATAAACCTTTTCGTAATATTGCTTTTGACTAAATTTTGTCTTAGCTGTCCATTTCTGAAATCCTGTATAGATTACGATTGGTACTACGATTGGATATAATAAACTGTTTGTTTCTTCTCTTTGCATAATTTGCTTCGTGTAATTCCCTATTTTTTCTATCATTTTTTGATTAACTGTACTTTGATGTTCAATTAAAAAATAGACTGGCTTTTCTTTTAATCGGTATACGATATCTGCTTGTTTTTCTTTGTATTGTTTTGTTATAAATTTCAAACTTTCTCCTCCTTTAAATTATATATCACTTTTATGTGTCTGTCAATATTGATTTTATAGTAAACTTTCGTTTCTATTTTGTTGAATTGTACTTGAAAATTTAATACTTTTGATTTAAAATTATGATTTTGAATTTTAGATAGTTACATTTTAACATGTGTTTAGGTTTTGTCAACCTTTTATGGAAATAATTCACAAGAATTTCACAAATATAACTTTGTATATTTTATTAAGGAAGGGAAGACTCTTTTGAAAAAAGCCTTCCCTTCCTTAATCGAATTAAATTAGTAATCCTTTCATAATATGAATATCCTCATATGTTGTAATTTTTATATTGGTGTAATCTCCCTCTAAAACTTTAACAGGAATTTGATTCTTTTCTAATAACATACAGTCATCTGTTACCTCTTCTTGCTTATACTTTTCGTGCATTTCAAGTAACGTTTTTTTGTCAAAACATTGTGGTGTTTGAATCACCCAAGTATTACTTCTTTTTGTTGTTTGTACCACGATGTTATTTTCATTTGTTATTTTTATAGTATCTTTGGAAGGTACACCAATAGTTGCTCCTTTTACTTCTTCCATGCTCTCAATACATTGATTGATATAATCTTGTTTGATAGCTGGTCTTGCCCCATCATGAATCATTACAATATCCTCTTTTGTTTTTTGAAGACAGTTATACACCGTTTCTTGTCTTGATTTTCCACCAATTACAAACTGAACAGGCTTAGTTACTTTTTCTTTTTCTAAAATATTTTTAATAATTGGCTCTTCTTCTCTTTTTATTCCTATTAGAATATTATCGATGTATTGATTTTGGTCAAAAGCTTTTAAGCTGTAAGACATTACTGTTTTACCATGGATGGTTTCAAAATTTTTATTTCTATTTTGACCATATCTTGTACTATTTCCCGCAACTAGTATAATTGCTGTTACTGTTTTTTGGTTTTTCATTTTTTACTTCATTCCCCTTTTAGAATTATAAGAACAACATAAATAAGTTTGGTATTTGTTTTTTAAATTTTGATACACTTTTTTTGCTACTTCTTTTTCCTCAAACAAACCATAAATGCAAGAACCTGTTCCAGTTAATAAACTTCCACAAGCCCCTTGTTTTACTAATTCTTCTTTTATTCTTTCTATTAAGTCTTTCTCCTCTATTACTTCTTCAAAGTGATTATATAAATGGTTTGCTACTTGCTTTAATTGGTTTTGTTCTAATGCTTGTATTATTTTATCTGCTTTGCTTAGCTTTATTTTTCTATTTACTTGGTCTATTTTTTGGAACATTTCTTTGGTACTACATGACATCTTTGGCTTAACAATTACAATATAATATTTAAAATTTGTGTTAATAGGTGTTATGATTTCTCCAATTCCTTTTGCTAAAATGGCTTGGTTGTAAAGACAAGGAACTACATCAGCACCTAATTCTTTTCCTACCTTTTCTATTTCGTCTTTTGGCATATTTAAAGAAAATAGCTGGTTCATAGCTAGAATAAAACTAGCACCGTCTGTACTTCCTCCTGCTAGCCCTGCTTGCATAGGAATTTTTTTGTTTATGGTTACATCTACTCCTGTAATTTGGGGATATTTTTCTTTTAATTTTAGATAGGCTTTATAAATAATATTTTCTTGGTTGTTTAGGGCTTCTATATTAGTTTTTATTTCTATTTTGTTGGTATTGGTTTTTTGAAGCCAAAGCTCGTCATACAAATTGACTTTTTGAAAAATGGATATTAAGTTATGATAATTGTCTTTTCTTTTTTCTAGTACTTCTAAGCTCAAATTAATTTTGGCCCTTGCCTTTTTATAGATTTTTTCCATTTTACTATCCTTCCTTAATTCCCACAAATCATTCTACTGTTAAAATCACAAATACACTAATTCCCTTTCCTTTACCACACTCGGTTAATCCTTCTCCTGTGGTTGCGGTAATTCCCACTTGATTTTGTGCAAGGTTTAAAATTCTTCCTATGTTTTTTCTCATTTCTTCTATTTTAGGACTAATTTTTGGTTTTAAACATTCAATGGTAATGGATATATGCACTATTTTTTCTGTTAAATATTTTAATGCTTCTTTTACATATTCTTCACTATCAGTAATTCCTTTTTGACACATTTCGTCTGCAATTTTTCCTAATACATTTTTGCAAGTAATTCCTGAGATGGCATTTGTAATAGCATGTAAAATAACATCTGCATCACTATTTCCAAGTAAAGAGTATTCTTCTTCGAATTCTACTCCTCCTAGCATTAGTTTTTTTTCTTTGTTTTGGGCGTCTATTTTGTGACTGTCTTGACCAATTGCTACTTTCATGGCTTTTTTCTCCTTTTGTTTTTTCTTATTTTATCATGGTTTTTGGTTTGTTTCAAGTTTTTACGTCATTATTCCAAAAAGAACTCCGCTATAAAGCAGAGTTTCTTTTTTCCTTTTTTAATAATACCTTTTGAAACACCAATGACAATACTGCAAAATTAACAATAGAAAGGATTATTAATCTAATAATTAAACTAATAATTGGCATTAATGGTGCAATGTTAAACCACCAATTTAAAACTGTTAATCCTAACGTAAATAGCATTGTAATAACAATTGCTAATGATAATCTAAAAATAGATATTGGTAATTTACTATTTTCACTTTTTCTTGCTTTTGCTAAGGTAAATAAAAGAATGATGCCACAAATTCCCGTTCCTATTACACATAAGCTTGAATATTGTTCTTCGGTTATTAACTCATATTTATTTAAAATAGCTAATGTAAATATATTAAGAACAACAGTTAATCCTAATGGCATAGCTTTTACAATGACATTTTTAAAAAAATCTCCTTTAATTCTTTCTTTGTTTGGCTCTAAAGCTAATACAAAAGATGGCAATCCAATGGTGATGCTACCAATTAAACTCATTTGAATTGGTTGAAAGGGATAAGCTTCTCCTAAAAGTAAAAACATAACAGCTAGTAATCCGCGAGTAGATTGTTTTTACTAAAAATAAAGTAGCAGAACGTTGGATATTATTTATGGTTCTTCTTCCTTCTAATACAACTTTTGGCATAGAAGCAAAATTGGAATCTAATAAAATTAGTTGTGAAACTGCTTTACTAGCATCACTTCCATTTGCCATAGCAATACTACAGTCTGCTGTTTTTAAGGCTAATACATCATTTACCCCATCCCCCGTCATGGCTACTGTTTTGTTTTGCTTTTGCATGGCTTTTACTAATTGCTCTTTTTGAAGGGGTGATACTCTACCAAAAATCGTGTATTTGGTTGCTACTTTTTCAATTTCTTCTTCCTCTTCTATGGTACTCATATCGATGTATCTATCATAGTTTTTTAAGTCTACTTGTTTTCCAATTTTAGAAACAGTAAGTGGATTGTCACCTGAAATAATTTTTAGGTCTACTCCTTGTTTTTCAAAATATTTTAGGGTACTTTTTGCTTCTTTTCTAATTTTGTCTAAGATGCATACATAACCAATTACTTCTATTGCTTCTGGCAATTGGTTTTCTTTTATTTCTTCTTTTGTATAAGCTACTACTAAAACTCTATAGTCTTTAGCATATTTTTCAATGTCTTTTTGATAGGTTTTAAAATCTTTCTTTACTATAATTTCTGGCGCCCCTAATAAGTAAGCTCCCTTTCCTTCAAAGCAAATGGCAGACCATTTAGTTTGGGAGGAAAATGCTATTTTCTTGGTTGGCTTCCATTCTTCTTCTTCTATTTTGTTAACATGGTTTCTAATTGCTTCCATGGTAGCATTTTCGTCTGGTGAACTTTTGGCAATATTAGCTAATACATGAATCATTTCCTTTTTGGTTTGATGGATTGGTACAATTTCTTTAACTTCCATGATTCCTTCTGTTAAAGTTCCTGTTTTGTCTAAGCATAAGGTATCTACTCTTGCTAGCGTTTCAATGCAATATAACTCTTGTACTAATACCTTTTGCCTTGAAAGCCTTATAACACTTACAGCTAGAACAGTACTAGTAAGCAGTACTAAACCTTCTGGTATCATACCAATGATTCCAGCTACACTTTTTACAACTGCTTCTTGGAAGGTGATGTCGTCTACTTGTAATTGGGTATAAAATAGAGCTATACCAATGGGAATAATCGCAATACTTAAAAATTTAATAATTTTATTTAAGGAAGTCATAATTTGTGAATTTATTTTCTTTATGTATTTTGCTCCACTTGAAATTTTAGCAGTATAGTTATCTTCTCCAATGCTAGTTATTTTTGCAATTCCTTTTCCACCAACAATAAAACTTCCAGAAAACAAAGTATCTCCTTGCTTTTTATAAATGGTATCTGGCTCTCCTGTTAGAAAAGCTTCGTTTACTTGTAATTTTCCTTCTAAAATAATGCTATCTGTTGGAATCTGATTACCTGTGTTTAGTTCTACTATATCATCTAATACTAGTTCATAGATTGAAATTTCTTGCTTTTTTCCATCGCGAATGACTTTTATTTTGTTGCTTGCCATGATAGCAAGTTTGTCTACGATTTTTTTGGAATGGATTTCTTGTATTGTGCTTATGGCTGTGTTTAAAATGATAATTCCTAAAAATAGCATATTTTTATAGGAGCCTACCATAAAGATGGCAACTCCTAGTATTAGGTTGATTAGGTTAAATAGGGTAAAAAAATTGTCATATAATATTTTTTTGATGGTTTTAGTTGGCACGGATGTCTCGTAATTTACTTTTCCTTCTTCTTGTCTTTTTTTTACTTCTTGGCTACTTAAGCCTTTTTGCATATTTTCTTCCATTGTTTCTCCTTGTTTTGCTTTTTTATGTTTTAGATTATATGACTTTCATTTCTTGTTGTCAATTTATTATTTCTTAAGATTTTACTATTGTTTCGTTGGAATTCTAACAACCACTTCGGTTCCTTCTCCCACAACACTTTTAATATCAATACTTCCACCATTTTTATCCAATATCTCTTTGGCAATGGAAAGTCCGTAAACCTGTTCCTCCCATCTCTCTAGTACGCGCCTTATCCACGCGGTAAAATCTTTCAAAGATTCGGTTTAAGTCTTCTTCTGGAATTCCTATTCCATTATCAAAAACCTTAATGTAGGCATCATTATAAACAAATCCAACATAGATTTTAATTTCTCCCCCATCTTTTGTATATTTAATACTATTGGTTAAAATATTTAACACCACTCGTTCCACATCATACTTGTCCGCATAAACTGGTGGAACATCTGCTGTTACAAAGCAATTGACTTTATGATTTTTCTTTTTAATTTCAATCGCTAGCTTATCTTGACATTTTTTTACTAAGTCTCCTAAATCAAATGCCTCTTTTTGTATGATTTTATTATTATTGTCATACCTTGATAAGGTAAGCAAATCTGTTACTAATTTTGCCATTCTTCTTGCCTCTGTTGCAATAACATTTAAGAATTTGGTTTGTGTTTCTTTATCATATTCACCTTCTAATAAGGTGTCAGCATAGCCCATAATGGAAGTAATTGGAGTCTTTAATTCATGAGATACATCAGCCACAAACTCTTTTCTCATGTTGTCTAAGTCTACATGCTCTGTAATGTCTTGTATAACAGCAATTACACCGTCTGGTCTGTCTGTTTCATTTTTAAAAGGAGCAAAAAATACATTCATAAATTTGTCTTCTACTTGAATTCTTTGTTCTGTTGAAGTCCAACTTTCTAAGTAAATAATTTTTTCCATATTAATATCTAGTTTGAATTTTTGGAATATATCTTCAAAAGTATTGTCTTCTGGTCTAATACTTAAGAATTTTTTAGCTGCTGGGTTAATTAAAATAATTTCACCCTTCATATTAAAAGCTATAATTCCATCTGTCATGTGGAGCAAAATGGTTTCGATTTGGTTTTTTTGAGTAGATACTTCGCTTAATTTATCTTTTAATTCTGTAGTCATAAGCCCAAAAACATTTTCTAAGTCTTGTGTGCCATTTCCCTTTTTTCCTTTTAGCTTCTTTTCTCCATTTTTTTCTTCGTCTGTAATTTTTTCTGCACTTTTAATCAGTTTGTTAATTGGATAAATAATAAATTTTGATAAAAGCACTGCTGTTAGAATACCAACAATAGCAAATATTCCACCTGCTATTGCTAATATTACTATAGTTTTATTTTGTAATTCCTGTATATTAACTACTTGCCCTGCTTCAATTTGTTCATTTAATGCTTGTAATTGATTAACAAAGAAGATTCCCATTCCACTGATAATAATAATACCAATAATAAACAAGGCTAATATAATTTTATTAAATTGTATATTTTTTAACATTTTCTTCATTTCCTTTTATTTTCTAACTACTAATTTTTTAATTTCTTGATAAATTTTATCTTCTACATTGTGTACTGAAACTTTAAGGGCATTTTGTCCCATCTTTTTGATTTTTGCTTCATCTAAAACAATTTCTTCTATGGCTTGGTTTAAATTTTCTCCTGTTAGTTCTTCATTTAAAATAATTTTCGTTGCTTCTACTTTTTCTAAAACTTTAGCATTGTATAATTGATGGTTATGACTTACATTGGGAAGAGGTACCAAAATTGATGGTTTTCCTAAATTAGCAATTTCAGTAACTGTCATAGCCCCTGCTCTTCCAATGGAAACATCAGCTACATTCATAAGTTCTTCCATATTATAAATATAAGGCATCATTTTAATACCATCGATGTGACCACAATTTATGCCACTATCTTCTAATTCTTCTTTTATTTTATCAAATTGTTTCGGACCAGTTGCCCAAATCATTTGGTAATTTTGGTTGGCTTTCGTTTTTACAATTTCCACAATTGCTTCATTTATTTTTTTTGCCCCTTGGCTTCCTCCAGATACTAAAACAATTGGCTTTTTTTCGTCTTTTAGCCCGATTTGCTCTACTATTTTTGCTTTTTCTTCCTTACTATATTCTCGTTTTTTAATTTTTACAGGTGTTCCTGTATACACTATATTTTTCGCATTTTTAATTCTTGGTATGGCATCTTGGAAAGAAACCAAAATCGTATTTGTTTTTTTAGCTAAAAACTTAACAGCTCTACCTGGAAAGCTATTACTTTCATGTAACATGGTTGGTATTTTTAGACTATGTGCTGCCGAAATAGTAGCACCACAAATATAGCCACCTGTTCCAATTACGATATCTGGTTTAAACTCTTGTACTATCTTTTTGGCTTGCCCATAACCTTTTAATGTTTTCCACATCTTTTTAATATTATCTATTGTAAGTTTTTTACTTAATCCATATGCTTCAATGGTTTTTAACTCATACCCTGCTCTTGTCACCAAATCGTTTTCTAAACCTCTTGTGGTTCCTATAAATATAATTTTAGAGTCTTTTTCTTCTTGTTTTATTTTGTTGGCAATAGCTAGCCCTGGATTAATATGACCTGCTGTCCCAGCAGCTGCGACAATTACTTTCATTTCTCTCTCCTTATTTATGTGCAATTGGGGACGTTTCTTTTTTCACATGTGTACAATCTAGGAACACATGTGAAAATAGAAACGTCCCCAATTGCACATCATTTTGCACTCGCTCTTGATATATTGAGTAGAACTCCCATTTCACAAAGTAGAATAAATAATGCAGTTCCTCCGGTAGCTAAAGAATGGCAATGGCATTCCTGTTGCTGGCATAGAGGAAGTTACAACTGCTACATTGATGATTACTTGTATTCCTACTAGTGCGGTTATTCCTATTGCTACTAAGCTTCCAAACATGTCTGGGGCTCTCATAGCTATTAAAATCCCTCTCCAGATAAAGATGGCAAATAAGATTAATACGATAGCACAACCTATAAATCCTATTTCTTCTCCTAAGATGGAGAAGATAAAGTCATTGTGTGGCTCTGGTATGTATAAGAATTTTTGCTTGCTGTCTCCTAATCCTGCACCAAATAATCCTCCGAGATCCGGATGGCATATAAACTTTGGATTACTTGCCAACCATCTCCTGTGGCATCTTGCCATGGATCTAAAAAGGTGATAACTCTTTTTAATCGGTATGGTTCTAAAATGACTAGCCCTATTAATCCGGGGTATTCCTACTAGGCCTCCTGTTGCAACAAAATGAAAGAATTTGCAACCTGCCATAATCATCATGATGGAACATATTCCAATGATTACAATAGAAGCACTAAAGTGTGGTTGTAGTAGTAAGAGTCCTATAATTGGTGCTAATAGACATATATGTTTAAAAAATCCTTTGGTATAAGAAGTTAATTCGTCTCTATTTTTCATTAATATTCCAGCATAAAAGAAAATCATTAATAATTTTACCGCTTCTGATGGCTGAACTGACAAGGTTTCTGTTACATAAATCCACCTTTTTGCTCCATTTACAGTTCTTCCTGTAACTAATACCAATACTAGTAAAATAAGAGCTATCCACCATGCGTGTTTATAAAATTTTTGATAAAATCGATAGTCTATTTTTGAAATGAACAACATAGCAAAAATACCTAAAATTGCAAATATTAACTGCTTGGAAAAATAAGAATAGCTATCTCCACTTTCTGCTAATGCAGAAGGAGAACTGGCTGATAATACCATAACTAATCCGATGGAAAGTAATAGTAATATGGTAATTAACAAGGTAAAATCAATTGGATTATTTAAAAAACTGGAAAAACTCTTTTCCTTCCTTCTTTTCTTTGCCATTAAAAAAATCTTCCCTTTCTTCTTTCATTACAATTTCAAAAAATAATATATTATACTATTTTCAATCCTATTACGCATAAAACCAAAGTAAGCAAACTAAATATGATAACCACTTTGCTTTCCTTCCAGCCTTGCAATTCAAAATGATGGTGAAGAGGTGCCATCTTAAAAAACCTCTTTCCTGTCTTTTTAAAATAAAGTACTTGTATCATAACAGAAAGTGTTTCTAATACAGGAATTAAGGCAATTACTATTAAAAGTAATGGCATTTTAAGGTATAAAGCAATTGCTGATACCACTCCTCCTAAAAGTAAAGAGCCGGTATCTCCCATAAATACTTTAGCAGGGTGCAAATTAAACATTAAAAAGCCAAGTGTTGCCCCTATTACAATACTTCCAAATATAGATATTTCTGGCATCTTAGCCGTTATTCCTATCACTGTTAAACAAGTAATAATAATTGCAGATACACTAGAAGAAAGACCATCAATTCCATCTGTTAGGTTGATTGCATTCGTAGTTGCTAAAATAACAATAATAGCAAATGGAATATAAAAATAAATTGGTATATTAATATATATTTTCAAAATTGGAATATATGTATCTGTTCCTATTTGTAATCCTTGTACTAAATAAATTACATATATAACTGATATTAATAATAGTCCTAACATTTTGTAGCTTGGCTTTAGTCCTTTCGTATTTTTTAATACTAATTTTTTAAAGTCGTCAATAAAGCCTACTACACCAAAACCTATGGTTAGAATTAGCATAGGGATTAGTCGGTTGGCTATTTCATTTTCCCCTTGCATACTTAAAAATAGATAGACCCCAGTTACTACTAAAATCATAGTAATAATTAGGATAATTCCTCCCATGGTTGGGGTTCCTTGTTTTTTTAAATGAGATTGTGGTCCATCGTCTCTTTCAATTTGTCCTACTTTTAATTTCTTTAATGTGGGAATGACTACAAATCCTACTATGATAGCTGTTATAAATGCGATTACTAGCATACTTGTTTCTACTCTCATTTTATCAAACCTTTCTTTTCCTAAGATTCTAAATTATCGATAATTTCATTTACAATAATTCTTTCATCAAAAGGATGTTTTACCCCATCGATTTCTTGATATGGCTCATGGCCTTTTCCTGCTAAAACAATAATGTCTCTTTTGTTTGCCATTTTGATGGCTTCTTTGATAGCTTCTGTTCTATCTACTACTACTTTGTATTTTCCTTTTGTCTTTTTCATACCTTCTTCAATTTGTTTTACTATTTCACTTGGGTCTTCTGTTCTTGGGTTGTCTGTTGTAATAAAGGTAAAGTCTGCAATTCTTCCTGAAATTTCTCCCATAATTGGTCTTTTTCCATTGTCACGATCTCCACCACAACCAAATACGGAAATAACTCTTCCTCTGGTATAGCTTTTTACTGCCTCTAATATATTTTCTAAACTTTCTGGTGAATGTGCATAATCAATCATAATTGGTAATTCTTTTTTGTTGTTGATTAATTCTGATCTTCCTGGTACTCTTACTTCTACTAATGCTTCTTTAATAACTTCTGGTAGAATTCCAAATTTTTGGGCAACACAAATAGCAGCTAAAGAATTATATACACTAAATCTTCCTGGAATTCCGGTTTTTACTCTTTCGTTTCTGTCTGTTATTTTCACTTTAAAATCTACATAAGAGTTGGTAATAGTAATATCTTTTGCTAATACTTTTGCATAATTATCAATTCCATAAGTTACAATATTGCTATCTGGAAATAATTTTGGAATTTTTGCTCCATATAGGTCGTCTGCATTTGCAATTCCAGTTTTACACATATGGAATAATTTTAATTTTGATTGGAAATAATCTTCCATGTCTGGATGCTCTTTTGGGCTGATGTGGTCTTCTGAAAAATTGGTAAATAAAACGATATCAAATTCGCATCCATCTACTCTATGTAATTTTAAGCTTTGTGAAGAAACCTCCATGACAACTGCCTCTACTCCTGCTTCTGCCATTTTGGCAAATTCTCTTTGTAATTCTAAACTTTCTGGTGTTGTTCTGTCACTATCTTTTACTTTTTTTCCATTTCTATAGGTAGCAATGGTTCCTATTAAGCCAACTTTTTTTCCTGCTTTTTCTAAAATTTGTTTAATCATAAAAGTAGTTGTGGTTTTTCCTTTGGTTCCAGTTACTCCTATTAATTTAAATTTCTTAGATGGATTACCGTAGAAGTTAGAAGAACAAATGGCTAACGCTTCTCTTGTGTTTTTTGCCATTATAATCGTAATTCCTTCTGGTATGGCTAAAGCTTTTAGGTCACAGCCTTCTTCTATCATTACAGCGGTTGCACCATTTTGAATGGCAGATGCCACATATTGGTGTCCATCCACATCAAAACCTTTGATGGCAACAAATAAATATCCTTCTTTTACGTTTTTAGAGTTACTTTCAATTTCTTTTATATCTTGCTCTAAATCTCCTTTTACTTTTAATCCTTCTAATCCTACTAACATTTCTTTTAATCTCATTTTCGTTTTCCTCCAAACATTAATAAACCGCTCTTGGCAAAATTTTGCCATTAACTTTTCTACATTATATAACTAATTTGCTAATTTGTATAGGGCTTTTTTACAATTTTTCCAATGCTCTATTTACGTCCTCATTTTCGTCCCCATTTAAACCCGGAACCAGTGGGGACAATTGGAAAAAATTAAAAACCCCCTAAATCTATTTTATTAGGAGATTTCAACATTTATGCAAAGCTTATTTTAAGCTCATTTCACAATATTTACAACGATACACTTGATTTTCTTTATCTGTTAAGGTAAAAATTTGGTCTAAGTCCTTTTCAATAGAGGTGATGCATCTAGGATTTTGACATTTTGCAATATTTACAATTTTTTCTGGTAATTTTACATTGTATTTACTTACTAACTCATTATTTTTTACAATGTTGATGGTTGCATTTGGTTCAATAAATCCGATAACATCCATATTAATTTCTATATCTTTATCTATTTTTATGATGTCTTTTCTTCCTGTTTTTGCACTTTTAGCATTGGTAATAATGGCAACAGAGGCATCTAAGTCTTTTAATTTTAATGCTTCATATATTTCCATTCCCTTTTTAGCACCAATGTGATCGATTACAATTCCATTTTTGATACTATCTATTTTCATTTATTTTACCTCCAACAATTTTAATATAAGTGCCATTCTAATGTATTTTCCATATTCTGCTTGTTTGAAATAACAAGCTCTTTTATCGTCATCTACATCAGTTGCAATTTCGTTTACTCTTGGTAATGGGTGCATGATACATAAGTCTTCTTTTGCCTTTTCTAGTTTTTCCTTGTTTAAAATGTAGTAATCCTTCAATCTTATATAGTCATCTTCATTGAAAAATCTTTCTTTTTGCACTCTTGTCATGTATAAAACATCTAGTTTATCCATATATTCTTCAATGTCGTTTGTTTCACAGTATTCGATGTTATTTTTTTCTAGTTGTTCTTTTTTGATATATTCTGGAATAACTAATTCTTTTGGAGAGATTAATACAAATTTTATGTTTTTATATCTTGACATGGCTGTGATTAAAGAGTGTACAGTTCTTCCAAATTTTAAGTCTCCACAAAGTCCAATGGTTAAGTTTTCTAATCTTCCTTTTTCACAATGGATGGTTAATAAGTCAGTTAAGGTTTGGGTTGGATGATTGTGTCCACCATCTCCTGCATTGATTACTGGTACAACTGATTTTTCGGAGGCTACTAAGGGAGCTCCTTCTTTTGGATGACGCATAGCAATAATGTCACTATATCCTCCTACGATTCTTATGGTATCTCCTACTGTTTCTCCTTTTGATACAGAACTAGAAGAGGCTTCTGAAAATCCTAATACATTTCCTCCTAATTCCATCATAGCAGCTTCAAAGCTTAGCCTTGTTCTGGTACTTGGCTCAAAAAATAAAGTAGCTAGTTTTTTACCATCACATTTATGAGCATATTTTTCTTTGTTGGCGATGATATCTTTAGCTACTTCAATTAATTGGTTTATTTCTTCTACTGTTAATTCTTTAATATCAATTAAGTGTCTCATTTTTTTCTCCTTTCTATTTTTTATATTTCATATTTTTTCTTCCTTTATTTTTATCAAAAAAAGTAGGGGTTTGTCAAGTGTTTTTGTCGATTTATGAAACGATTTTGCTAACAAAGTCATAATTGGCTTTGTTACTATATAAGAAAAAGACCTGCACACTGTGCAAGGCCTTTTTATGACTTTTTTTAAGTTATGAAGCTTTCTGAATCCATTCAGGAGTGTCAAAGAGTTGTTTAATTGCTTGGTCTGCATTTTTATGCATACGAATCTTTTCTACCAACGGTAAAGCTTGCTTAACCAGCCAAGGAATACCTTCAAATTTCTTTAGGCTCTTAGCCATGAACATTAACGTCTCCTTTTCTGCCTTAGACAAATCCATTCTGTTCCATACAGTATATGGGGTGTTTTCTACCAAAGCCTTCAGTAAACGTGCTGCCACATTGTGGTGATGCGAAATCTCCACAAATAATTCCATTACTTCTGTGTATGGCTCTTCACTTTGGTTCTCCTCTATTTGTTTTTTTAGCCTAACAACATTTTTGGCTATGTCCCATAAGTTGTCGAGGCTAGCTTCGTCGATAGCTACAACGTGCCACCATTGATTCATGTCCTCTAAATGGCACTTGATCTTCAAAAGATCTGGAATCGTAAACTTTCTTTGCAATACACAACCAATATTATTTACCTCCCGTTCCACTTTTTCCCTTATTTCTTTTCGTTGTGCTTCTGTCATACAAACCTCCTAAAAATTCTTTATTTGTCTTCTACCAATAACACTTGGCTATTAAAGTGTTGCTTTTTTATTGTATCACATTTCGACATAATGTTCAATGATTCGACAAAATAATTTATTTCACATATACTTTGCTTCCTTTTTTTATGATAATGCCAGCTTTTGGCACTTGTTCTTTTACCATCGTACTTTGTTTATCTAGCTCTTCTGTTTCATTTTCTATCACCAACTCTACTTCATTTTCTTTCGCAATTTTCAAAGCCTCTTCTAAACTTTTTCCAACTAAATCTGGTGTCGAAATTTCTTCTACCACTTCTACTTCTTCTGCATTTCCTTGATTGACTTCTAAATAAGGCAAAATTTCGCTAAAAATTTGTCCTCCTACTGGTGCTGCAACTCCGTCCACCGTTGATGTCCTCCTTCTCCAGTTGGATTATAAAGTGTTACTAATACAACAGCTTGTGGATTGTCAATTGGTGCTACCCCACAAAAAGAGGTAACGTATTTATTGGTATTTACACCATCTTCACTGGTTCCTGTTTTGCCACCAATACGATAACCTGCTACTTTTGCATTTTTACCTGTTCCTTCTGCTACAACGGATTCCATCATACTAAGCACTTTTTCTGAGGTCTCTTTTGAAATAACATTACCATTGTTTTTTACTTCTATGTCTTTTATTTCCCCTGTTTCACTATTAATTATTTGTTTCACAACTCTTGGTTGGATGGCCTTTCCACCATTGGCAATCGCAGATACAGCTGTTGCTAGTTGAATTGGTGTGATTTCAAATCTCTGCCCAAAGCTAATGGTCGCAAGTTCTACTGGTCCTGCTTTTTCTTCTGCTAAAAAGATACTATTTGCTTCTCCGGGTAAATCAATTCCTGTTTTGTTTAGTAGCCTAAACTTGTTTAAGTATTGGTAATAAGTCTGTACCCCCATTTTTTGTCCTAATCCAATAAATACAGGATTACAAGAATTCATTAGTCCTAATCTTAAGCTTTCTGAACCATGTGGACGATAGTGTCTCCAACATTTAATTCTAACCCCTGCTACTTCAATTCCTCCTGTACAACAAAATTGACCTTCTTTATCAATATCGGTTACCAAACCTTCTTCAATGGCTGCTGATGCCGTAACTAATTTAAAAACAGAACCAGGTTCATAGGTATCGGCAATGGCTTTGTTTCTCCAAACAGCTTGTAAGTTTTTGGTTTTTTCTCCTTGTTCTAAGCTATCCCATGTTTGTTTCAGTTCCTCTGTATAGGCTTCATAAGGTTCATTTAAATTGTAATTTGGATAGGTTGCCATGGCTAGAATATCCCCATTTTGTGGGTTCATAACAACAATGTTTCCCCCATCGGTACACATATTATCAATGCATGCTTCTTCTAAATATTTTTCGGCAATGGATTGAATGCTTAAGTCTATGGTAAGGACTAAATCATTACCATCAATCGCTGACACATAGTTTTCCCCTTCTTCTCCGATTTCTGCTCCTTTGGCATCCGTATGACGTTTAATGGCTCCTTGTTTGCCTTTTAATTCACTATCATATTTTGCTTCAATTCCATCTAATCCTTGGTTATCACTTCCACAAAATCCTATAATTTGAGAAGCAATGGTACTGTATGGATAATATCTTTTGGTATCTTCGTCTATGTTAATTCCTGTTGTAATTCCATTTTGTTGCATCCAAACTCTTAGGCTATCTGTTTTTTCTTTTTCTACTTTTTTGGCAATGGTTTCTATGGAACTTCTTTTGGTTACTTTTTTTAATGTTTTTTCATAATCTAAGGCAAATATATCGGTTAACACACGGGCTACTTTTTCTTTATTTTCTTTGGCTATATTTCCTGGATTTACGGTTACGGTTTCGACTGTGCTACTAACTGCTAAGGCGTTTTTTCCGGTTGCATCTAATATCGTTCCTCTTTTCGGATTGATGCTTCTATCTAAGGTTTGTTGTTGATAAGCCATAGTAGATAGCTCTCCTCCTTGTACAAATTGAATGTATCCAATTCTTCCAATTAAACATAGGATAATTAAAAAACTAATAAATAGTGTGTTTCTCATTTTCTTTTTGCTTGAGAGTTTGATTGGTATCATAAAAAAACCTCCTGTTTTATTTTATTAAGAGGTTTTGTTTTTTATTATATATTTTTGTTTTTACTGACTTCTCTTTAGATAAAATTTTATGAGTTAATAGAATAAGTATAAACATTTGATTTTGAAGTCTTAATATTTATACTTACGAAAGTTATTCTCTTGTAGTTTTTAGAAGGCATAAATTTTTAGAACATTTTTACCTTCCCCTAATTATTGTAACTTATCTTTCTTTATATTTTTCGATTAAATCATATAAGTATTTCCATTTTTCTTCTTTACTATTTTGTGCAAAATTCGTTTGCAACTCATATATATTTTTCTCATTATCTTCATATTTTTTTAATATGGTTATTTCATTTGGAGAACGATTACTATTTTTTTCAATTTCATATAATTCTACTTCTTTTTTATCTATGGAGAATTCTATATAATACTGTGTTTCTCTTATTTCTGACTCTTGTCTTAATTGTAAAAATTCCAAACTTGATGGATATTCAGTCAATTCTAAAAAATCAAGTTTTATTAACTCTTCTTTTTCTTGTTGTGAAATTTTATTTAATTCAATTTGGCTTGTATGCGTTCTTACCGTATCATAAACAACCCCACTAACTATTCCAACAAAAGCAAATATAGCTATCAAAATCAATAATACACATATTTTTACTATTTTCTTACCCATATTTTCTCTACCTCTAAAACTTACTATCTACCTTACTTATTGACTATCTAATTTTTGTCAAGCCCTTTTTTATAAATTTATTATATTA
>CAMSQT010000005.1 GCA_947062645.1 uncultured Clostridium sp.
TACACTCGATCCAACACTCTTTCCCTACACGACGCTCTTCCGATCTATCTTTAACTCATTAATGTCTGTGTCCATTTTTTCATATTTAGTATAGGTATAAGTTATTTCTTGTCCATCTTCATCTTTTTGTCCTGTAGAAGCTGTTCCAGAATCTGTTTCCGTATAGGTTGTATGGGATTCACTTTGTGTCTTTGTTGCACTTCCTTTAATATTTATAATTTCTTCTTGTTGACCTTCACTCCAATTTAAAGCTTCTCTACTATAACTATTTTCTTTATAGTATTTTACACTCCATGTATCAGCATAAGTAACTTCTATTTTTGGTCTGCATATTTCTGTTATTGTTGTTGTTGTATCTATTACTTTATCTTCATAATTATATTCACTAATAGATGCTTCTTGTTTTTCCTTTGTCGTATCCACTGTTTTTGTCGTTGTAACTTCATCTTGAACAGCTATTACAATTTCTGTATTCAAAACTTCTTCTGCCAATTGTTCCGAAAACGCTTTTTCATTACTATCTATGTAAAAATACAATAAATATTCATATGGCATAATATACTTTTCCAATACTGTACTTAAGTCAATTGCTGAATTGTTTTCTATCATTATATCTCCATTATTACTATTCCATGTTGCTGTTATCAAATTATTATTTTCGTCTAAGGTAAATACTTTTAAAGCCTCTAAATTGTCATTTTGAACAAGATTGTCCATTTCTTGTTGCTCTACATATTTTAAATTATAAACTTTTGATTCTATACTCGTTTGCGTACTTCCACTATTATCAGCAATAGCTACTAATCCACTATGATCTGCTTCTAGATATTTTAAAATTCCATCTACAATTCCTTGCGCACATAAGTCTGTTCCATTTTCTTTTAATAATTTAGCATCTGGATTGTTATCAATAAATCCACCTTCCGTTACAACAGACGGAAATCCAGATTTTGCTGCACTTTCTATAATCCCTAAATTTCTAACAGCACATCTTTCGTTATCTGGCCCAGCACCTTTATTTGGTAATCCCATTGAATTAGCCATTCCATCAGATAAGAATTGTGCTAATTGCTTAGAAACATTATCTCCTTTTTTATAAATAGCTTGTACACCAGATCCTCCACCAGCATCATAATGAATTTGGATACATAATGTTGGGTTTGCTTCTCTTGCTAGCTTAGTTCTATCTCCTTTTTTAATTCCTCCTCGGTTACTAGATGTACTACCTGTTTGAACCACTTTTATATTGGTATATTCTTTTAATAATTCTTCTACTTTTTCTGCTGTTTTTATAGTTAATTTTTCTTCTACTAAACTTCCTTTCCTTGCTCCTGTATTATCTGTGTTATTATGTCCTGCTGCAATAGCTATCGTATACATTTCACCTTCTTTTCCTGCCATCTTATCTGCTTTTATTTTTGGTTTTACTTCTTTTTCTTGTTGTGCTGTTTCTTCCGTGTCTTCTTCTGTATTTTCTTCTGTTTCTTGTTCTGTTTCTTCTATTTCTACCATATCTTCTTCTGTCATTAAGCTAGTGGAACGAACAAACACTTTTCCTTTTTTAGAATCTTCTACTTCTACATAAATAACAGTTTGTTTCGTTAACACATTAGTAGCTTTTTTGTAAGTCCCTGTATAAGTAACTTCTGTACCATCTTGAATTGTTTCATATTCATTAACAGCATCTTTTTTTACTTTTTCATACCAGTGTCCTGTATCTTGTCCAGGTCTTATTAAAGAAGCTGTTTGTTCATATATAGTTGCTTCTCCTTTTATGATTAGTTTTTGTCCTTGTTTCCAAGTCTTTACTATTTCTTCATTATTTGGATTTTCATTTATATCATGAATCTCTTCATCTTGTTCTATGGCAGAAGATTCACCTCTTCCTGGATTATCATCTATTGAGCCAATTGTTTTATTAGGTGTTACTCTCCTAATGTTTGTTGAACCTTGAAATCCATCACTGTCTTCTGGAATATTACCTCCTAAATTAGGAAATTGTGTAATAACTTCTGCTTTGATTAGCTTTTTTATAAATTCTTCTGCTTCTCTTTGTGGTAAATTGTGTAATCCTGCTTTATATCTAGAGTTTTCAACTATTTTTTCTACTTTCTCATCAATTCCTTCTCCAAAATCTAAGTAATATCCACTATCATCTGGGGATTTTTTAATTTCTATTAATTCTTTTAGTTCGTCTACTTTTAATTCTTTATAAATATCTTTGACTGTATTTTTAGCCGTTCCTAGTTGTGATACTAAATCCCAAGAAACCATGATTGTTCCACTTGCAATAAGAAGTACCATTCCTTGAAGAAAAATAGGTAATGATTTAAAGAACATTATTACTTTTGTTGATATTCCTTTTATTATCTTCATTAATTCACCTCTTTTCTTCTTTTACTATAATTCTATCTTTAATAAATTTGCTTGTATTTTTCCATTCTTTTCATATTCTTTTTGGTTTACGATATCTATAAAATTTATCGACATAATGTCATTTTGATTATTATATACACTATTAAATTTAATTTTTATGTTTTTAGTTTCATTTGACTTTATTGTTAAATCTTTTTTAGCTAATTCATGGGTAAAAGCTTCTATTTTATTTCCATTTTTATCTTTTAGATATATGGTCTTATTTTTTCTTCTTGCGTCTAATAAAATAGGATCTTTCACATTATTCTTTATTTCAAATGTATATATTTTATAATCTAAATAGATATCTACTATTGAAACTTCTGCTGTTATCATATCATTACTTTGTTTTTTGTTAACTTGTTTTTTTCCGATATATTTATTAATATTTAATTTGAAGGTATCTTCTTCTGGTACAATTGTTACG
This sequence comes from uncultured Clostridium sp., assembly GCA_947062645.1. Taxonomy (GTDB): domain Bacteria; phylum Bacillota; class Clostridia; order TANB77; family CAG-508; genus CAG-269. The sequence goes on from CAMSQT010000005.1 coordinate 2,843, forward strand.
AAATCTTCCACATATTCTTCATTTGATTTTCCTGTTAACAACATATTATCAAATATTTTTACTTGATAAATATAAATATCTTCCGAGGATTTTGTCCACGATTGAAAAGAATATTGTTTATCTCCTTCAAATTTATCTTCATAATATAGTTTCTTAAATTGTTCTTTTGTTGGATATAATTCTTCTTTTACATCTGGCGCCAATAGTTCATAAGCTTTATCTGGTTCATGATTAATGCAATAAGTATAAAATCTGTCTATTATGTTACCAAATTCTTCTCGGTATTGTTTTGGAATGCTTCCTCCTTCAATTATTGTCTGGCTCTCATTGCGATAAGAAACAACATTAGATGCTGTTTCTTCTTCGCTTATACTATTATTTTGCATTTCTTGTTTTGCTATATTATTTAGTACTTGTACTAGCATTATAATAAATATGATAGCTAAAATAATTCCCCATACTTTGATTCGATTTTGGTTATAAAATCTTAATAATTTATGCATATGTATCACATTCCTTTATTTACCTAGTTTTCCTACTTTTTTATACATGTCGCCTCTGTCAAATATTTCAGCTAATGTTTGCGCTGCTTTTTGTTGATCTTTTGGATTTGCTAATTTAGAAGATACTACACCTTCAAAGGCTGCACGTTTCTTTTCATCTTCGATGTTATCTTTTCCAAATCCATTTTGGTGAGCAAAGGATGCCATATCAACATATTGTTTATGATTTTTTCCACCTACTTCTTGTCCTGTTCTATATTCTGCTTGTAAAGCATTTTGAATCATAGTTTCATCTTTAACACCTGCTTCTCTATAATCAGATGCTGCTTCCATTAAGTCTTCTACTTTACCTTTATATTTCATTTTGTTCGCCAATGATTTATATTTCTTCTTTTCATTTTCATCTTTCATAAATTCTTTTTTAGCTTTAGCATTTTGCTTTTCTCTTTGCATTCTAATTGCTTCTTCTTCGCCAAATCGTTCCTCATTATATGCATTTTTAGCTTCTCCTGCAACTCCTACAGCTCCTGCTACTAATGGTTTTGCCACACCATCATATAGATTTCCTGTTACAGCACTTCCTGTTAATGCTCCTGCCCCCATAAATTGAGCTGTTTTTGCTAAATCTCCAGTTGTAATACCTGCTGCTAATCCAACTGCTGCTCCTGCTGCTGCTCCTATTGCATGAACTCCTGTTCTTGTAGCAACTCCTGCCACTTTACGTGCTATTTTTCCTTTATTATTCCATACTTGTTTTCCTGCACTACTTGCCCCTCTTATCGCTACTTTTCCTAAAGCTCTTGTAACCGATCTTTTTGGTTTTATCATATTTTTTCCTTGGTTGTTTGCTTGTCCACTAATATTACCAGTTCTTTGTTGACCTCCAATATTACCAGCTCCTTGTTGACCTCCAATATTACCAGCTCCTTGTTGACCTCCAATATTACCAGCTCCTTGTTGACCTCCAATATTGCCAGCTCCTTGTTGACCTCCAATATTGCCAGTTCCTTGTTGATTTCCAAAACTAGACAAGTCTCCTGCTTCATTTGGTGGCATCCAAATATCATCATTTATATTTTCCTTGTCACTACTTTTTTCTCCAGATGCTTTACCTTTAGATTTTCCTCCAGGTCCTAAATTAGCTAAGTGCTTTAATCCAGACATAGCAAGTGCACCTCCTGCAAAAGAACCAAAGCCACCTGTAGATTCTGCTTTGTCTAAACCAAACATCTTCTTAATAAATTTCTCTGCTGGTATTAAAAACCCTATTGCCACTAATGCATAGACTGGATTTTTAGCAACAAGTTCATACGCTGAACCTACAAAAACTACATATAAAATCAAATGTACTGGTTGTATGATTGCATTCAGGGTATATTCTTTAAACCACATATTAAAAGCTTGCGCCTTTCCATCCCCTGCTTTATCAATAGGATAGGTTAATGCTACCAACGGTGCTATCATAGTAAAAAATGCCATATATAAAAATCTTTTAAAGTATAAAACGGTAAACATACATGTATAAACTACTAATGCCCAATAAATAATAGAGTAAGATGCTGCTGTTGTTGCTTTATGATTTTGTGCAGAAAATCTAATAAGTCCCATTAAATTTGTTTTAAATGCCACACTATCTTCTGGTATTTTTACAGTATATCCTTCATTTACTGTATTCGCAAAAAGTTCTGTACACTTATCTGTTAGCATTAATACGGCCGACATGATAAAATGAATGAAAAACACTAAACATAAGGCAACTGCCCAATCATTTATACTTTGTTTATATTTTGCTTTATCTTCTGCAGTTGAACTAAGCAAAATACGAATCCCCAAATAGATCAGTACAGATAACAATCCTACAATGGCAATGTTTCGAAATGATTTATACCAATTCGCAATGGTTCCTCTTAGTGTTTTTGCTGCTGATTCTGATTTTTCTTTTGCATTTTCCTCAAATTTACTATTTCCTTCTACATAAATTGATTGATAGCTGTTTTCTCTCAAAAAATTAATGTCTAATGTAGCAATATTATTAGCAAATATATTTTCCGGAGAATATAGCATATTAGGAATCGCATATTTAGCGTCAAACCATTTTGTAAGACTTGTATCAATTTCTCCATCTCCAAATGTAATAGTTCTAGAGTCTCCATCGCTAACATTATCATAATTTGCATACAGCCAAGACTTGTTATTTGTTAAATTGGGATCATTTTGTCCAAGCATCGCTGAACCAAAGCCATTTGCTCCTAGCATAAAGTTATTTAATCCTCCCATAATTACATCACAAACCCATGTAAATAAGCCCATTATCTCTTTTGCTAAGGTTCCTCCTATGCTCCAGCCATCGTCATCTCCATCTCCATCTGCAAAAACCGCACTATAAGGAGCTAAAGTAAAACTTGCTATTACTATAATAATCATTACAACCATTATCTTTTGTAGGGTCGATTTTTTGGTGAAAAATTTCATTTTTGCCTCCTTGTTTTAACTATTTCCTGCTCTTTTTCTCATTTGTACTAATTTATTTAAGTTCGTTTCTACAAATTCAAATTCTTTTGCTGTTGGTGTTATTTGTAAAATTGCTGTATCTGCCCCAACTTTTAACAAACCTTCTCCTTTTAAACATGTAATTAAAAATCTTGCTTCTCCATCACTTAATTTGAAAACTGATTTTAAGTACTCAATTTCTGATTTATCTTGTGCTAAAAATAGTTTCGTATCTGATGATGTTAAAACTGCTTGTGCCTCTGGCTTCTCATAGAAGTCTTGAAATCTTTGCGAAACAATAGCCAAAGAAACATTTCTTTTTCTAGCACGTCTTGCCATGGTATTTAAGAAGTCTACTGCTTCTGGATATGGTAATAACATCCATGCCTCGTCTACTAATACTCTTTTCTTCTTTGCTTTGGTTCTATCTTCACTATTTTTCTTAACATATTTCTCCCAAATCCATGAAAGTAATATTTGTTGTGCAAGTGGTCTTGCAAATCTTTCTTCTAATTGAGAAATATCTAAGTTGATAAATGGTGCTCCTTCTAATAATTCAAAAGTAGATTGTCCATCAAAATATGCCATTTGTCCGTTGTATTCACGAATATATTGTTTCATAACTTTTAATAAATAACTATAATGGAATTGATAATCTGGGTTTTTATTGTCCATTGCTTTTCTTTCAATTCTATGATACCAGCTTCCTATTGTTGGCATTTCCTTTTTTTGTTTATATAATTTATCTCCCGCTTGTAATTTATCTCCTGTTTGGTATAAACTATTTGGATTATTTGTAATTCCAATACTTGCATATTCTTCTGCAACAGATTCTGCAATAACTTGTTTTGTTAATTCGTTTACATCTGTACTTCTGGTACTTCCTCTTGCCATCGTAAGTAATGCTTGTGTTACGTCTTCTACTTTGTTTTCTACATTTAAAGCTGTTCTTTCTCTTCCTGTGATAGCATCTCTTACTACTTCTGGTTCAATATCAAATAAATTAATAACCGTACTTGAATTTGGACTTAATACTACATTAATTCCTCCTAAACTTTCTGCTACAATGGTATATTCCCCTTCTGCATCTAATGCCAAACTTTCTATACCCATTAGCACAGAAGAACGTGAAATTAGAGTTTTCATGGTTACTGATTTTCCGGCACCAGATTTTGCAAAAATAACCATATTGTAATTGGTTAATGATGGGTGGAAATTGTCAAACAAAATCGGGGTTCCAGTTTGTTTATTAAATCCTAATGGTACTCCCGTAGGATGCCCTACTTCCGAAGTGGTAAATGGAAAAACTGTTCCCATAGATCTACTGTCAAAAGCATGTGTCTTCTTTACTTTATCTTCCATTAGTGGCAAGTTAGATTTAAAAGCATCTTCTTGTATTGCCCATGCACTTTTCATGCCTACTAATGATTTTGACATTTCTGCTGATAATAGTTTTGTTAGTCTATCTAAGTCTTCCATATTGTATGTAAATAAGGTAGAAATTACAGATGCTTCATACATTTTATTAAATCCTGCTGCAATTTCATCTCTTAATTGTTCTGCTTCAAATCGTTTTTGTGATAAGGTACTTTCTCTATTGATATTACCTCTATCTGCTGCTACTATTCTTTCTGTTTCTAGCTCATTAATAACTTTATTTAATTCGTTTTGTGAACGTGATTCTGCAATTGGTGTAATATAAATAGAAGTATTAATATCTCCAAAAAAGTATAAATCTCTAAACAAGTCTGGAAAGCTACACATACGAGGTAATGTGGAAACAAAGAAGCTTCTTGCATATCGTTTTACATTTGATATGATTTCTAAGTGATCTATTTTAGAAGCATCAATTCCTGATGGTGCAATTAGTTCTTTTATTGTTTGTGATCTTAATCTTCCTGGTTCTTCTTTTCTATTCAATTGTCTGTTTCTTTCTTCCTCTAGCTGATTTTTTCTTGACTTCTTCATTTGCTTTTTCTCCTTTCTCTTGAGATTTTTGTATTTGATCAATTGCTTTTTGTGCAATCTCGCCTCCTACATATTGTTTGTTTTCTTCTAAAATGATTTTTGCCATTTTTTCGACTAAAATTTCCAGATTCCTTTCTTTCTCAGTTGCAATTTGCTCTGGTGCAGATTTTACTTTTTCAATCGTTTTATTAGCTAATTCCACTGCTTTTTCCTCTACAACTTCATCTAATGCTTTTATTTTTCTTTCAAAAACATCTGGTGCTGTTGAATATAATTCGTCATAACCTGCTTGCATTGCTTTGTCAATTCCATAGCTTTCTGCTTCGTCCCTGTTATAAGCAACATATAGTAGCTCTATTAACTCTTTAGAAGACAGGATTTTTCCATTTACAGAACAGGAAGATAAAATTCTAATAATAGACTGACATTTTGTATATAACTCTGAAAACGCCATATTTTTAATTTCTTCATAGTTATATTTATCATTTCCTGCTTCCTCCATAATATATGGAATAACTACATAATATTTTTTATTTAATACACTTTTATTTAAGCTCATTTTTTCTGTATTACTTACTAAGTCCTTCCCATATTCTAATAAATTTCTTTGCTTTGTCATTTCAAATAAATATTTATCTAATTCTGCTTGTGTATAAATATCCGCTACTTTCATTTGTTCATATTGGTACATCATTTGTCCATATTTATCTTCTACTTCTTTTACTTTTTCTTTATAGCCAGCTATACTATTTTCTAAGTTTATAGTTCTTGTTTGGATGTAAATTTGTATAGGATGTCTTAAAGTATTTAAAAATTGTTGAAAACCTTCTTCTACTGATACTTTTTCCATTTTTGACATTAAGTCATAGTTTACTCCTTGACATTCTATTACCATTAAGAATCTTTTTCCTTTTTTTTGTACAATCATATTGTCTTCAATTTTATCAAATTCCATAAAATTCATAATGGATTCTTTACTATAAGACATATCAACAGATTGTTTTGTCACATTTTTTTTATTTTTTTGATTTGTTATTAGATCATAATTGTTACTACTATTTTTTTTGATTTTTTCTTTCGTTCTTAAAATTAGAAAAATAGTAATTAATATAACAAGTATAAAAAGCATAATTCCTAATATAATCATTAATATTTGTGATATTGTATCATTACTCATCTTTTGTTTCCTCCTCTTTTTCTATTGCTTCTTCTTTTTGATATACATATATTTTGTTTTTTTGCATTTTAAATTTAATGGCTCTTTTTATAACATCATCTATATTTTCTCCACCTGTCTTTTTGGTAAATTCAAAATTATTAGTATCTGGAATTTTGAAGGTTCCTATAATAAATCCTATCAGACCTAAAATTCCTATTGAAATAACGCCTGCAACCCCTAATCCAATTAGATTAAATAGAAAATAGAAAACAACGCCTATTCCTATTCCTATTGCTGTATAGATTAATGCTTTAGTAGAAAATATATAAAGAATTCTTCCTTCTCCTTTTACGTTTCTCGGTAAATTATAGGTTCCCAATTCTAATTCCTCCTTCACGAAATTTTATCTATTTCCCCTTATATCTAATTATAACAAAAAAACGCAAAAAATGTAACATTTTTGCGCAAAAAAGATAATTTTAATTGTTTTGTAATGTTTTTGTAACTAAAAAGAAACAATTTCTTTTAGAAATTGCTTCTTTCTAGTATTATTGTGCAGCCCAGTTTGTTCCTGCAATATTAAACAGAACACTACAGATAACACCAGCACCAAATACAAATACAGCTCCAATTGCATATGGTAATAATGTTTTTTTGTATTCTGCTTTTTCTTCTGCACTTCCCATCATGTATTTTACACCTAACACAATTAAAATAATAACAGCTAATACAGATGCTCCTGTTGAAACCATACCTAATATATTATTTCCAAAATTCTTTACAGCTTCTGATCCCGCTGTTCCTGTTTTAGTAGTAAATGTTGTACTAGGATTTACTCCGTCAATAGCTGCAAATGATAAAGTAGAATACATCATAGTTGATATAGATATTCCAAGCATTGTTAGTTTTTTCCACAATTTTTTCATATCTTTTCCCTCCTTTTATTTTTCTATATATTAATTTCCCTTTTTGGAATATTAAAAACATTGTAACAATATTATTATAACATTAAACGTTTTTTTTTGCAACTTTTTTATTTTAATATCTGTTTATGTTACTTTTTATAATAACCCTGTTGCTAGTTTATACACTAATTTTATAAAATTACTAATTCCTAAAACCATAATAGCTCCTAGCATATATGGCATTAATGTCTTTTTGTATTCTGCTTTTTCTTCTACACTTCCCATCATATATTTAATGCCTAATACTATCAAACAAATAACTGCAATTACAGAACCTACCATTTGAACTATTCCTAAAATGACATTTACTTTTTCTACAAATTTTGTAGATGTTCCTTGTTGTTGCGCATACTTGTCTAATGCTTCTAATCCTGTAGTTCCTGCTATCACACTACTTTGTATTAAAATTATAGTTAAGATAAAAAGCAAAATAATTATTTTTTTATATTTATTTATTTTTCTGTTCATTTTTTAGCTCCTACATTCCTTCTAATATAGTAATTACTAGTTTCCAAATTCCAAATGCACTAAATACTATAAAACATCCTATCAAATACGGAACTAGCATTTGTTTGTAATTTGCTTTTTCTTCTGTACTTCCCATCATATATTTAATGCCAATTATAATTCCAACTATCAGAGCTACTGCAGCTCCTACAATTGAAAAAATGTTAAACATCAAACTAGAAAAACTTTGTAAAGCTCCTTCATTATATTGTATTTGTCCTTGGTTTGCAAAAGATTCAGCATCTGAAATCATATCGTTTAAACTTCCTGCTGCCGTTCTTCCAGTTCCCTCTATTCGAGGAGCATTATATACTGATGTTTCTATATCTAAATTTCTGATTGTATCTCCTACAGTTGTATCACTTTCTCCTCCTGTACTTCCGCCATTTGAACTACTTCCCTCCTCATTGTTGAAACTATTCAATCTTGTTTGATATTCAGTTGCTATGGCGCTAACATTATCTCTATATTTCCCAGCAATAGCAGGTGAGTTTACTGCAGCTGCTTGTGGTATTTTGCTTAAAACGTTTATATCCTTGTCATCTGCGTCTTTTAATTCATTTGCTGTTAATTTACCATTTCCATTTTTGTCAATTTTGTTAAATACACGCAACCAATCCTCTGTCGCTGCTTGCCCACTTTTAGTATACTCTTTTGTTAATTCTTCTTTTGTTGCTAATACAGGCTTAATTCCTATTATTGTAATTGCTAAAAACATCACTAATATCTTTAACATTATATTTTTCTTCATATTATCACCTACTTTATTAAAGAAATCTATTCTCTCTTACTATTATACCTTATTTTTCCTGTTTTTTCAACATTTATCTTATTTTTAATAAAAATGTAACATAATTGTAACATAACTATTCACTATTACTACCATCAAAAACACATCTTATCAATAACTTTTACCTCTCTAACGCAATCCCCATCTTAAAAGCCAAAATCATAGCTACCGAATCTTAAAATCCTCCATAATTTATATGTTATAAATGAAAAGCCCGCTGTCAATGTATCAACAGCAGGTTTTTCTTAGGTTTGTAACTTCTCAGAATTTACTAATTAGCTTCTCAATGAGAACCGCAGTTGCGGTCGCAATTATAACGACAATCAATTCTATTCCCAAAGCATACATCCACTCTTTGAATGTTAAGAAGCTATTGCAAAAAGCAATTGTCCAGACAATTGTCATTACAAAAGCAACTATTATGCTGATTGCTAGGGCCAAGACCAACTTAATTATGTAGTTTTTTAGCATTTGTCATGCTTCGCTTTTATAAATTCAATATGCTTCATATTTGTATCTTTTTCACTCTTAATGTATTTCACCAAATTTGCATCTTCAAATTTTATTGCAAAAAAAAATAATATAAATGCAAAAATCATTTATATTATTTTTTGGCGGAGATGAGAGGGTTCGAACCTCCGCGCCGTTTTCACGACCTAACTGTTTAGCAAACAGTCCCCTTCACCACTTGGGTACATCTCCATTTTTATAAATAAAAGTTAGACATAAGCCTTACATCTAACTTTTATTGTTTGGCGGAGAGGGTGGGATTCGAACCCACGGTACGCTACAAACGCACGCCAATTTTCAAGACTGGTGCCATAAACCAACTCGACCACCTCTCCAAGTCTTTAAGACAAATGTCCGTCGACTTACTTATCTTAGCATTTTTACAGACATTTGTCAATAGCATTTTTTAACTTTTTTAAGTTTATTTTTCTACCTTTCCATTGCCTTTCCAATAGCCTGAGCCTCTTCGGCAGATACTGTATAGGTAGATTTTCCTTTTTCTATTGGTTTGGCATAAATGTTAGACATCTCTCTTGAATAAATTCCATTTAACACAACGCCATCATTATTTTCGTCTAACATAGCTAAAGCAAAACTTAGGTCACTTCCTACATCTTGAAACGCATTATATCTTACCATTCCAATTTTTTGGATACATTTTTTCTGCTCTTTATTAATTTCTTCAATGCTATTGATAATTTGTGCATTTTCGCCTTCCACCTTATTTACACGGTACATATAGGTTTCTAAGTCTTCTTCTAAGTTTTTACCATTTCCTAATTTTTGCATGAAATTTTGGTATTTCTTGTTTAGTTTTGAAAATTTGGCAATTAAAATGATGAATCCAACAAACAATATTACCATGATTCCTAGCAAAGTTAAGAAAAAGGCATCAGTTTTTAGGATTTCCATTATGTTTTCCATTGCTTCTTCCCCCTTTTTGGTTTATTTGTTTAAGTTTAATGCTTATTTGATAATATCTAAAATTCTTTCTAAATCGTCATTTGAAGTATATTCAATAATGATTTTACCTCTTCTTTTTCCAGGATCTAATCTTACTTTACTTCCAAAAAAGCTTTGAAAATTATCTTCTATACTTTTGTATAATACATGATTTCTTTGTTGTTCTTCTTTGGTTTCTTTGGTTTTTGCCTTTTTTTCTACTTGTCTTACGGTAGAGTTTCTCTCTAACATCTGGATAGCTGTTTGGTATTGTTTTTCTGGGTCTTGGATGGCAAGTAATGCTTTACAGTATCCTTCGGTTATTTTCCCTTCTTTTGCCATTTCTAAGACTCGTGGTTCTAGGTTTAATACGCGTATCCAGTTAGCTACTGTACTTCTTCCTTTTCCTAATTTTTTAGCTACATCTTCTTGTGACATGCCATAATTGTCTATTAAGGTTCTTATTCCCATTGCCTTTTCTACTGGGTTTAGGTCTTCTCTTTGCATGTTTTCGATTAGTGCAATTTCGGCATTGATTTTTTCGTTATCTTCTCTTATGATGGCTGGTATTTCTTTTAGTCCTGCTAATTTAGATGCTCTCCATCTTCTTTCTCCTGCTATGATGCTATAATAGTTGTCTTTTTTCGTTACTACGATTGGTTGGATTAGTCCGTATTCCTTGATAGAACTTGCTAATTCTTCTAAGGCTTCTTGGTCAAATCTTTTTCTTGGTTGGTCTCGATTTGGTTCTACCTCTGTGATTTTTAAGTTTTTTAAGGTGTCATTTTCTTGCATTTGTTCTTCTTCTGGTGCTGGCCCAAATAAAGCGTCTAACCCTTTTCCTAGTCCTGTCATTTTTGCCATTTTTGTTTCCTCCTCATTTTTTATTTTTATCTTTTATCTTTTTAAAGCTTTTTACATCATGTGTTTTGCCTTTTTTTCTGCTTCATTTATACTTAAAAATTCTTTTGCTAGTTTCGTATAACTTTTCGCTCCTTTTGATTTTGGATCATATTCTGTAATCGGCATGCCATAACTTGGTGCTTCGCTTAGTCTTACATTTCTTGGTATTACTGTTTTGTATACTTTGTTGTTGAAGTATTTTTTTACTTCTTTTACTACCTGATTAGAAAGATTGGTTCTTATGTCATACATGGTAAGAAGCGCTCCTTCTATTTGAATTTCCTTGTTTAGGTGTTTTTTTACTAAATTCACGGTGTTTAAAAGTTGTCCTAATCCTTCTAAAGCGAAGTATTCACATTGTACAGGAATTAAGACACTATTGGCTGCAGTAAAAGCATTTAAGGTTACTAATCCTAAAGATGGTGGACAATCAATAAAGATGTAATCAAATTGTTCTTTTACTGCTTCTAATTTTTCTTTTAACCTTTGTTCTCTTGACATCATGGAAACTAACTCTACTTCTGCTCCAGCTAAATTCATGTTAGAAGGACATACTTTTAAATTTTTTATCATGGTTTTTTGTAAGATATCTTCTATGGCTGTGTCATTTACTAAAATGTCATAAGTAGAAAGTTCCACTTCTTTTTCAGCTCCTAGCCCACTTGTTGCATTTCCTTGTGGGTCAGCGTCAATTAGCAATACTTTTTTCCCACTTTGTGCTAAGATTGTGGATAAATTCACAGTGGTTGTAGTTTTTCCTACACCACCTTTTTGATTTGCTACTGCTATTATTTTTCCCAATTTTATTGCCTCCTATTTTGGTTAATATTTATTGATATATTCTTGTTTTGTTCTAGTATTATCATACAAAAAAACAAGAAAAAAGTCAATAAAAAATGAAAATTTTATCGACTTTTGGGACAGATTTTTGTATGGCAAGTTTGGGACAGGCACTAAGCTACCATTTATTTGATTGGTTCTTTTGCTGGTGTTCCTGGTTTTCTAGGGTATTGGGCTGGCGTTGTTTTTTCTTTTTGAAGGATGATTACGTTTCTATCGATGTCACTTTTTGGTAGGCAAAATGTGTCTATTATTTTAACTTTTCCTCCTAGAACTTTTATGGCTTTTTGGCTTGCTTCTAGTTCTTCTTCTATCGTTGCTCCTTTCATAGCAATTACTTGACCTCCTTGTTTTACAAAGGGTAATAGATATTCTGCTAAGGTACTTAAGTTGGCAACAGCTCTGGAGGTTGCTATATCGAAGTTTTCTCTATATTTTTTGCTTTTTCCTGCTTCTTCTGCCCTACTGTGTATTGCTTGTATTTTCGGTAATGCTAGCTTTTCGATTACTTCGTTTAGAAAGTTAACTCTTTTGTTTAACGAGTCTAATAAGGTTACTTCTATGTCTTGTCTTATAATTTTTAGCGGAATTCCTGGAAAACCTGCACCAGTTCCCACATCAATTATTTTAGCATTTGATTTTAAGTATTTTGCAATTGTTATAGAGTCAACAAAGTGCTTTAAAATGATTTCTTCTGGTTTGGTAATAGCTGTTAGGTTGATTTTCTCATTCCATTCTAATAAAATTTGCATGTATAGATAAAATTGATTGATTTGTTCTTGGTTTAACAAAATATCTATTTCTTTGGCATATTCTTTTATTTGATTTTCAAATTCTTCTTTTTGCATTTTTCTAATCTCCTTTTTCTTTATGAAGGTTTATTTACTATTTAATTGTTGTAAATAGACAAGTAGCACAGCAATGTCTGCCGGCGAAACCCCTGATATTCTTGAGGCCTGCCCGATAGAATTTGGTTTTAATTTATTTAATTTTTGTCTTCCTTCTAAACTGATTCCACTAATGGTTTCATAATCAACATTTTCTGGTAACAGTTTGCTTTCTAATTTTTTAAATTTTTCTACTTGTGCTTCTTGCATTTTGATATAGCCTTCGTATTTAATTTGAATCTCTACTTCGTCTTTTTCTTGCTTTGTTAAAATTGGTCTTTCTTTATCAATAACAGCTAGTTTGTCATAGTCTAACTCTGTTCTTTTTAGTAATTCTGCCATCTTTGTTCCTGTTGATAATTCTGTGGTTCCATTTTCTTTTAATAATTGATTTACTTCTTTTTGTGGTTTTACTGTTAATTCTTTTAATCTTTTTACTTCTTTTTCTATGTTTTCTTTTTTAGCTAAGAATTTTTGATATCTTTCCTGTGAAATGAGTCCAACTTCATATCCTATTTGGGTTAATCTTAAATCTGCATTGTCTTGTCTTAGTAGTAATCTGTATTCTGCTCTAGAAGTCATCATTCGATAAGGTTCATTGGTTCCTTTAGTAACAATATCGTCAATTAGTACACCTATATATCCTTGTGTTCTATCTAATATAATTGGCTCTTTTTTTTGTATCTTTCTAGTTGCATTAATCCCTGCCATCAAACCTTGTGCTGCTGCTTCTTCATAACCAGAAGTTCCATTGATTTGCCCGGCCATAAATAGTCCTTCTATTCCTTTATACTCTAAAGAAAGTTTTAGGTTAGATGGGTCAATACAATCGTATTCAATGGCATAGGCAGGTCTTGTGAATTCTGCTTTTTCTAGTCCTGGAATGGTATGGTATAAAGCAATTTGTACATCTTCTGGAAGGGACGAACTCATTCCTTGAATATACATTTCTTCTGTGTCTATTCCTACTGGTTCAACAAAAGCTTGATGTCTTGGTTTATCGCTAAACCTTACCACTTTATCTTCTATCGATGGACAATACCTTGGTCCTGTTCCTTCTATCATTCCTGCATATAGTGGTGAACGATGTAGATTTTTTCGAATGACCTCATGTGTTTTTTCGTTTGTATAAGTTAGGTAACAATCTACTTGTTCAAAGTCTTTTGGTTCGTTTTCAAACGAAAAAGCCTCAATTCCTTGGTCACCTTTTTGAATTTCCATTTTACTAAAATCAATACTTCTACGATTGATTCTAGCTGGTGTTCCTGTTTTAAAACGAACAAGTGGAATACCCATGTTTTTCAAACAACTAGATAATTGATTAGCTGCTGCTACCCCATCTGGTCCACTTTCCTTAGAGAACTCTCCAATAAAAATCTTTCCTTTTAAATAGGTTCCTGTTGCCAAAATAACTGCTTTTACTTTATAGATAGCTCCTACATCTGTTTCAATGGCAGTTACTTTTCCTTCTTCCATTTTGATGTCTATAATTTCTCCTTGTTTTACTTCCAAATTTTCTTGCTTTTCTAAAGTATGTTTCATTTCCGCTTGATATTTTTTTCGGTCTGCTTGTGCCCTTAGCGAATGTACAGCAGGTCCTTTTGATGTATTTAACATTTTAATTTGTATCATGGTTTTATCAATGTTTTTTCCCATCTCTCCGCCTAGACTATCTATTTCTCTTACGAGATGTCCTTTTGAACTTCCTCCTATATGAGGATTGCATGGCATATTAGCAATTGCTTCTAAGCTAATAGAAAAAATCAAAGTTTTCATACCAAGTCTTGCTGCAGCTAAAGCTGCTTCACATCCAGCATGTCCTGCACCAACTACTGCTATATCATATTCTCCTGCAAAATAACTCATTTCTTTTTCCTTCTTTCTACTTTTTTCCTTTTGTTCCCCAAGGATTGTTCCGCATTCCTTGTGAAACAGGAAAGGTTGTTTTTTTGTTCGCTTTATAGATTTTTATATATATGTTCCATTCGTTCAGCTTTATCCTTCTTTGTTTTTCTTTTGTTTTCTTGGTTTTTCTTTGTTTTTTATTTTGTTGCTAATTTTTACATATTAGTTTAAAGATTATGTTTTCTTTCGTTTTCTTGTTTTTTCTTTTCTTTTTAACCTGTCCCAAAAAGCACCTTAAAACAATAATACTTGTTGTCTCTTTCTATTTTGTTGTTATTAAAATGTGCTTTTTATCTTATATCTTTTTATTTTAATTTAATTGATGTTTTTTAGCTTTTTCCTGTCCAAAAGACAAGTTATATGTTTCGTTTCTTAAATTGTCTTATTTTTGATTTTGGAGCCTTGTATAATATCTCTTTATTTCGTTTTTAACTTCTTCCCCAAAACTACCAATTAACATTGTTTAATTGATCAAAATTATATTCCCTATCTATTTTCCTAAACAGAATTTAGCAAATATTTCATTTATGATATCTTCACTTACCATTTCTCCTGTTATATTTCCTAAATCTTCTAAGATATCTTTTATAAAGATGGCAACAATGTCAAGTGGCATTTTTTGCTCGATGGTTTCTTTGGTTTTTTTAACATTTTCTATCGCTTTGGTTATTAAGTTTTTGTGTCTTAGGTTTGTGATTACGATTTCGTTATCTAAGTTAATTTCATTTAATTGGAATAGCTTGGTGATTTCTTCGTATAACTCTTCTATTCCTATATGGTTTAATGCTGATATTTTGATGATATGCTTACTTATTGCAGTTAGTCGTGTGTCATTAGGTTGTAAGGCTGGCTTTAGGTCAGCTTTGTTTAGGATTATGATTGTTTTTTTGTTTTTGATTAGGTCTAATATTTCTAGGTCTTCTGTACTCAAGTCTTTACTGCTGTCAAAGATAGCAATGACTAAATCTGCTTCTTTTGCAATTTCTTTGGCTTTTTGGATTCCTATTTTTTCTACTTCGTCCTTGGCTTGTCTTATTCCTGCTGTATCGATTAGTTTTAATGGTATGCTATTTATGGTTACAAATTCTTCTATGGTGTCACGAGTTGTTCCTTCGTATTGGGTGACGATAGCTCTTTCTTCTTTTACGATAGCGTTTAGTAGAGAAGATTTTCCGGCGTTTGGTTTTCCTACTATAGCAGTTTTTATTCCTTCTTTTATGATTTTACCGTTATCGAAGCTTTTTTCTAGTTTTTTTAATTTTGTGTTTACGTTTTCTAGCATTTTTATCATTTGTTGGTTTGTTACATCGTCTACGTCGTATTCTGGATAGTCAATGGCTACTTCGATGTTTACCATGACATCTAGGATTTCTTGTTTGATTTCGCTTATTTTTTTTGATAGTATTCCTTCTAATTGTTTCATTCCTGTTTTAGCTTCTTTGCTAGATTTGGCATTAATTACATCTATTACTGCTTCTGCTTGGCTTAAATCAATTCTTCCGTTTAGGAAAGCTCTTTTCGTAAATTCTCCGGCTTCGGCAAGTTCTGCTCCGTTTTTTAGGCATATTTCTAAAATTTTTTTAACGATTACATTTCCTCCATGTGAGTTAATTTCGCACATATCTTCGGTTGTATAGCTTTTGGGTGCTTTAAAGTAAGATACTAATACTTCGTCTATGATTTCTTGGTCATCTATGATATGTCCATATTTTATGGTATTTCCTTTGATTTGCTTGGTTTTGTTTTTGGGTTTAAAGATTTTTTCTAGGATGGTAAAGCTGTCTTTTCCACTCATTCTTATAATTCCTATTCCCCCTATTCCGTGGTGCCGTTGAGATTGATACGATTGTACTCATGGTTTCCTCCTTATAAAATAAAAAAGAGGCAATGGTAGCTTACAATTTTTTCATTGTAAAACCTCGACCTTTGACCTCTAAGTTTTATCTAATATTTATTTTTTAATGATACAATAATTCTTCTATATGGCTCTTCCCCAACACTTGAGGTTTCAACCTTGTTGTTTTGTTGTAGCTTACTATGAATAATTTTTCTTTCATAGGCTTGCATTGGTTCTAATTTGACTGGTTTTTTGGTTAGAATTACTGTTTTAGCAACTTTTGAAGCTAATTCTTCTAATGTTTTTTCTCTTTTTGCTTTGTAGCCTTCTATGTCTAAAATAACTCTTACT
>CAMSQT010000006.1 GCA_947062645.1 uncultured Clostridium sp.
GCTCTTCCGATCTCATATCTTTTACGATGTCTTTTTCGACATCTTTAATGGTTAAGACTTGATAGTCTCCTACTTTTTCGATGTTGGTATTTCTCATTTTGGTCATCATATCTTTAATTTCTTTTGCTCCATCGGCTCCTTCTCTTACAATGGATGGTTGGGCTTCTTTATAATAGCCATATTTTTCGTAGATGTCGTTCATCGCATCCCATAAGGTTTTGTTTTGAGATTGATAGTAACAAGCTGCTTCACATAGAGCCATTACGGCTGCAATTCCATCTTTGTCTCTTGCGTAGTCACCAATTAAGCAACCATAACTTTCTTCGTAACCAAATACATAGGTTTTGTCGTGGTTTTCTTCTGCCTTTTTCATAATGGCTCCTATGTTTTTAAATCCTGTTAGTACTTCTGGACAGTCTAAGTTATAGTGTTTGGCAATGGCTTTGGCTAAGTTAGAAGATACAATGGTTGTAATTAGCATTCCGTTTTCTGGTAAGATGCCTTTTTCTTTCATTTGAGAAATTCTGTATTCGGCAATTAATAAAGCTGACATGTTTCCTGTATAAGTCATGTATTCTCCCGTTTTTTGGTCTTTTGCAAATATCCCTAGGCGGTCTGCGTCTGGGTCAGTTGCTAAAACTACGTCTGCTTCTACTTTTTTAGCTAGTTCTAAAGCTAGTTTGAAGGCTTTTGGATCTTCTGGGTTTGGATAGTCTACTGTTGGGAAGTCTCCATCTGGCTCACTTTGTTCTGGTACGACATAGACATTTTCTAGCCCTATTTCGTTTAATAATCTTTTGGCTATGGTGTTTCCTGTTCCATGTAATGGGGTGTAAACTACTTTTAAGGTTTTCCCCTGTTCTTTTACAATTTGTGGATTTAATACTGAATTTTTTAATACATTTAGGTATTTGTCATCCATTTCGGTTCCAATGATTGTTAGTAACCCTTTTTGTATCGCTTCTTCTTTGGTAATTTGTTTGATTTCACTAAAGTTTTGGATGGCTCTTACTTTTGCTATGATGTCTTTATCTCTTGGTGATACGATTTGCGCTCCATCGTCCCAATATACTTTGTATCCATTGTATTTTGGTGGATTGTGGCTGGCAGTAATCATAACTCCTGCTGTTGCTTTTAATTCTCTTACAGCAAAGGATAGTTCTGGTACAGGTCTTAGATTCTCAAAAAGGTATGCCTTGATTCCGTTTGCACAAAAGATTAGTGCTGTTTGCATACTAAATTCTTTTGACATTTTTCTAGAATCGTAGCTAATGACTACTCCTTTTTTTTCTGTTCCTTGTTCTATTATATAATTTGCTAGTCCTTGGGTTGCTTTTCCTACAGTGTAACGGTTCATTCGGTTTGTTCCTGCTCCTATTATGCCTCTTAGTCCTGCTGTTCCAAATTCTAGTTCTTTGTAAAATCTATCTTCTATTTCTTTTTCGTCTTCCTTAATTTCTTGTAGTTCTTTTCTGGTTTCTTCGTCAAATTCTAGACTTTCACACCATTTTTGATATTCTTTTTGGTAATCCATTTTCATCCTTCCTTTCTTTTTTGTTTATTATACTTGATGGAAATAGATTTTACAAGAGTTTTTTTTATTTCCATTTTAAAAAAGACGGTATTTTATAATAAAACTTACCATCTTTTATTTTTTTGTATTTTAATCTAAATGATAAAACTTTTTATATAGTTCTCTTGCTGTCTTAGGACAATCTACACCTGCCGTATCTGCATTCTTAACAGGAGCAAATTCTTCTTCTCTTTTTACACGAAGAATTGCCATTTCGTCTACTTCACCAAAGGCATCAAATAAGAAGGCTTCAAATTTGTAAGCATTTGGTGAGTCTGGTACAACTAGGTTCCCTTCTTTATCTAAGTAAGTTGCCTTTTTATAGGCTACATGATATGGTAAAGGATTGGCTCCCATTCTTTCTACTGCTTCTACACTAAATAAGTTACAAAGAAGGTGAGATTCACCATAAAGTAATTCGCCATTTTCGTCTGTTGCTTCTGCCATTTCTTCTGTGATTTCAGAATATTCAATTACATTTGGTTTGCCATTTCGTTTGCAAAATACGCCTACTTTTTCTTGTGGATTTGCTTTTACAGCTGATTTACAAGCAACGGTTACTTTTTTGTCAATGGCAATTCCCATTAGGACAGGATCTACCATTTTTACTAAGCAGTTGTCAACGCCACCAATAAATACCCATTCCATTCCCATTTCTTTCATTTTTTTAGTCATTCCACTTTTTACTAGGGATTCATAAATTCCACCATGACCATCTGCTGCTTCTTTAATTAGTCCGTCTTCTCCTATTAATATTTTTCCTTCTGTGTCTATCATTGGTAGTTCCCCTTGAATAAAGAAAAATATGTTTTTGTCTTTTTGGTAACCAAAATATCTATTTTTTTCAAAAAATTCTACGGTTTCTTTGTTGTTTTCCTTGCTTGTCATAACAAACCAAGGAATGGTGACACCATATTTTTTGCCTTCTTCTTTTAGTCCATCACATAATAATTCAAATAATGATTTATGAGAATCTAGTCCTATGTCATAAGTTCCTTTTGGCCCGCTTGTGTCCGTAATCTTGTTCCTTGCCCTCCTGCCATAGTAACGGCTGCTAGTTTGCCTTCTTTGATTGCTTTTTTTCCTATATTTTCGTAATGTTTGTAATCGTCATATAATTTACTTTTGTCTAAATATTCGATTGGTGTAATTTTATCATTTTCTTTTTTTTCTGTTTTTTTCGTTTTTTGATATAGACTATTAATTAGTTCAAAATCAATTTGTTCTATTTGGTTTAATAGTTCTTTTTTATGTGCTTCGTCTAAACCTTCATAATGGTTTAATAAGTGTTCTTGCCCATATTTTTTTAAAATACTTTGTAATTCTTCTTTTTTTGTGTCCATCTTCTTCTCCTTTTTCTTATTTACAAATAACAGATAATAAACTATATTATTATCTGTTCTATTTATACACTATTTTAAAAAAATTAGCAACTCTTTTTTTATATTTTTTCGATTTCTTTTTCCCCTGCGGTTTTTAAAATTTTATCATATTGCTCCATGATTTCGTCCATTCTTTCTGCTACTTCTTCCATTTCGTAACAGTCAATTATTTTTATCTCATTATCTTTTGGTATTTGTTTTATAATTTCTTGATTTGTTTTTCTAATGTATGGTTCTTTTCCTTTAATAAAAATGGTTAGTGGTTTTTGGTCTTTTACTTGATTTCTTATTTTCTCTATTTTTTCTTCTGTTTTGTTACTCCAGTTTAGGTTTAATATTTTTTCTTTTTTGGTTTCTTTTAAATTGGTTCTTTCTAAAAAGTCTTTCATGCTCGTTTCTAAATCTTCTTCTGTTAATATTACGATTTCTTTTTCTTCTTCTATTTTTTGATGAATATATGGCAGACTTATCATTTCAAAGTGATAATCTCCTGTATAAAATGTACATATTTTTTCTTGGGTATCTTGTTTTTGCTTCATTTTAAATTTCTCCTTTGCGTTTTTTCCTTACGGAAAGTTTCTTTTTTTGGGGTCTGGTAAATTTTACCATTTCTTTACAAATATGTCAATAATATTTCAAAAAAAATTTTTCTATTTTTTTGCATTGATTTTTTTTCCTTTTTCGTATAAATTTTTCTAAATTGTTAATAATGAATATAAAAGAATATTTTTTGAAATATTTGTTTTTGGGAGGTAACTTATGAAAAAAAATTTAAAAATGGTAATTATTTTAAGCTTTTTATTATTTTTATATACAAGTATTTGTGCGATTTCTTATGCACAAAGTGTTTCAACTGATATTGCCAATAGCGTTTTTCGTCTGCACGTTTTAGCCAACAGTGATTCTAAAGAAGATCAAGCTCTAAAGTATAAGGTTCGTGATGCTTTGTTAAATTATATGAATTCTATTTGTAAAGATTGTACATCAAAACAAGAAGCTATTAAGCTTGTTTCTGAAAACAAAGAAATTTTTGAACAAATTGCTCTTGATACCATTGCAAAGGAAGGGTATTCTTACCCAGTTAAAATTAATATTGGGAATTTTGAATTTCCTACTAAAGATTATGGTGATATTTCTTTACCTGCTGGTTTTTATGATGCTTTGCGTGTTGAAATTGGAGAGGCTAAAGGTCAAAATTGGTGGTGCGTAATGTTTCCTCCTTTGTGTTTTGTAGATATTTCTTCTGGTGTGGTTCCTGAAGAATCCAAAGAATTGTTGGAAAATAATTTAGAAGAAGAAGAGTTTGCTCTTGTTTCTAATCAAGAAAATCAAGAGGTACAGTTTAAGTTTAAATTGCTAGAGTTTTTTAATCAGTCTGGCTTAATTACTGCTAAAAAATAATAAATAGATTTTTCTAATTCGATAAAACAAAACTAAAACTGTTGCAATTCCTTCTAGTTTATGATATATTTTAATAGACAAAAAGAGTGTTATGTTTTTTACACTCTTTTTTCTTGGAAACATACATTATTGGGGGTTATTTAATTGGAAAAATTAATTGTAAAAGGTCCAACACCTTTAAAAGGTGAAATAACAATAAGTGGTGCTAAAAACGCAGCAGTAGCTATTTTACCAGCTACGCTTTTAATTGATGGCGTTTGCACCATCGAGAACTTACCAAATATAAGTGATATTAAAATATCTTGTGAAATATTAGAAAAATTAGGTGCTAAAATAACTTGGAATTCTTCCAATAGTATCACCATCGATACTTCTAATTTAACAACAACAAAAGCACCTTTAGATTTAACTAGCAAATTTCGTGCTTCTTACTATATTATAGGTGCTATGTTAAGTAGAAAAGGAGAAATCGAAGTTGGTATGCCAGGTCGGTTGTAAGCTTGGAGCTAGACCAATTGACCAACATATTAAAGGATTTGAAAGATTAGGTGCTAGTGTAACTGTTGAAAAGGGAACCATTTATGCCAAAGCTAAAAAATTAACTGGTTGCCCTATTTATATGGATATTGTTTCTGTTGGCGCTACGATAAACGTTATGCTATCAGCTGTTTTAGCAAAAGGAACTACAATTATTGATAATGCAGCAAAAGAACCTCATATTGTTGATGTAGCAAACTTTTTAAATACCATGGGAGCTGATATTAGGGGTGCAGGAACTGATGTCATTAAAATCAATGGCGTAGAAAAATTACATGGAAATGCTACCTATTCTGTTGTTCCTGATCAAATTGAGGCTGGTACTTTTATGTTAGCAGCGGTTGCAACAAAAGGAGATTTATTAATTAAAAATTGTATTACCAAACATTTAGAATCTATTACAGCAAAAATTATTGAAGTTGGTGGAAATGTAGAAGATAATATTGATAGTATTCGCGTTTGGTGTAATAAAAGACCTACCAATGCTACTATTAAAACTTTGCCATATCCAGGATTTCCTACTGATTTACAGCCACAGATGGGTGTTGTATTGTCTTTGGCTAATGGTAATAGTATGATTCATGAAAGTATTTGGGATTCTAGATTTCAGTATACAGAGGAATTAAATCGTATGGGTGCTAAGATTAATGCCCAAGGAAAATCTGCTTTTTTTGAAGGTGTTAAAAAATTAACTGGCGCTCCTGTTTATTCTAGCGATTTAAGAGCTGGTGCTGCTTTAGTTATTGCAGGTACTGCTGCTGACCGGTATTACGGAAATCTATAATCTAGAACATATTGATAGAGGTTATGAAAATATT
Organism: uncultured Clostridium sp.; assembly: GCA_947062645.1. Taxonomy (GTDB): domain Bacteria; phylum Bacillota; class Clostridia; order TANB77; family CAG-508; genus CAG-269. Next base: position 5,712 of record CAMSQT010000006.1, read on the forward strand.
GAGGACAAGTTTAGAAGTATTGGCGCTAAGATTGAAAGGGTTACGGAATAGTGATAAAAATGTTTAAATTTTGTAGTTTATATAGTGGTAGTAGTGGTAATAGTTTATTAGTACAAACACCTAACACGAAGCTTTTAGTTGATGCTGGTGTTAGTTGCAAAAAAATAGAAAATGCTTTATTGGATATAGATATTGACCCTTCTTCTTTGGATGGCATTTTAATTACCCATGAGCATACAGACCATGTGCAAGGCTTAGGAACTTTTTCTAAAAAGTTTCATTTGCCTGTGTTTGTTAATCAAGAAACGTTAGATGCTATGCCAAAACAAAGAGATAAATTGGATAGTAATTGCATCAAAACTTTTAAGATTGCTGATAAGTTTTCTATTGGTGATTTAGATATTAAACCTTTTTCTATTCCTCATGATGCGGTTAATCCTTGTGGTTTTAATATTTGGAATGGCGATAAAAAATTAAGTATTGCAACTGATATTGGTCATATGTCAAATGCTATTTTAAAAAGTTTGGAAGAAAGCTTATTTGTTATGCTAGAAGCTAATTATGATCCAGAAGTGCTTCGCTGTTCTTCTTATCCATTTCAATTAAAATCTAGAATTGCTGGCCCTAAGCGGTCATTTATCGAATGAGATGGCTCGGAAAAACTATTTCTTATTTATTGCAATCTGGTTTAAAAAATGCTATGTTAGGACATTTAAGTAAAGAGAGTAATTTCCCTGAACTTGCTTATCAAACAGTTATGGATGAATTAATGGAGTGTCAGTATTTCGATAAAGATTCACTTGGCTTAAATGTGGCAAGCAGGGATTGTAGTAGTAAGTTAGTTGAAATTTAGGAGATTGGATTATGCTAAATATTCAAGTTATTTGTGTCGGAAAATTAAAAGAGACTTATTTAAAAGAGGCTATTTGCGAATACAGTAAAAGACTTTCTAAGTATTGCAAATTGTCTTTTTTAGAGTTACCAGATCAAAAATTACCAGATAAATTAAACGAAGCTTTAGCTTATGACATTAAAACCAAAGAGTGTAATGAAATGATACGCCATATAAAAAAGGATTCTTATGTTATTGCTTTAGATTTAAAAGGTACAGAGTTTACTTCTCCTGAATTTTCTAACAAATTGCAAGACATTTCTATGACTTCTAGTTCTATTACTTTTATTATTGGTGGTTCTTTAGGTTTAACAAATGAACTTCTAGAATTATGCCAACAAAAAATATGCTTTTCGAAAATGACTTTTCCGCATCAATTAATTCGCGTTTTTCTTTTAGAGCAAATTTTTAGGGCTTTTAAAATTGCAAATGGTGAAACGTATCATAGATAATTTATTAGTTGGTTTTGTAGAGAAAATAAGAATGAAAACTAACGATAGCTCTATTTTTTGTATATAAGGGGCTAAACAATTTTTATAAGAGGTTATTGTAATTTTTTTGGGGGTATTTTCTCTACAAAAGTAATGACTTATTTAATTTCTTGAAATCTTTTTTTGAATTTTTTTGCTTAATCGATGTATTATAATTATTCTTACGATTAAAAAAATTAATATAAATAATAATGTTTTTCTTATCATGCGATAAATTATATACCATTTTTTTACATTTGTCAACAAAAACATTTCGACATAATTCTACATTTTTCACTTATGTCCCCACTTAAACCCGGAACCAATAGGGACGTTTTGGGACGTTATAGTAACTGGCATACTATTACACTTACAATAATTCCTACTATGTCTGCTGCTAAGGCTGCTAATAATACAAATCTGGTATTTTTTACTTTAATGGTTGCTGTATAAACAGCAATGGTATAAAGTGTTGTTTCTGTTGACCCCATGATAGTAGATGCTATCATCCCAATTTTGCTATCTACTCCATAATTTTTCATAATGTCTGTTGCTATAGCAATGGAACCACTACCGGAAATTGGTCTTAACATGGCAAGTGGCATAATTTCGCTAGGAAAGTGAAAAACATTTAATAATGGTGTGATAAAGTTAATGATAATATCTAGAATTCCTGAACTTCTTAATGCACCAATTGCAACAAATAGACCGACTAGCGTTGGTAAAATACTAATTACGATTTCTAGTCCTTCTTTTGCACCTTCTAAAAAATTGTCAAATACTTTGTTTTTTTCTATTAATCCATATATAACAATTAATAAAATAATTGCTGGCATGGCTAAATTGGATAGGTAATTAATGATTTTCACAATTTTTCTCCTTTATTGTTTTTTCTTACTTCTTTTTATTAATATCATAGCTACTGTAATTCCGTGTTATGGCAGCACAAATAGTGGCAATCCATACGCCAAATACAATTGCTGTTGGATTTTTAGAACCTAACGAATTACGAATAGCAATTACGGTAGTTGGGATAATTTGGATGGAAGCTGTATTTAATACTATAAATACTAACATAGAATTACTTAATGTATCTTTTTTTTCGTTTTCTTTTTGCATAGATTTCATGGCTTTTAAGCCTAATGGCGTTGCTGCATTTCCTAATCCTAAAATATTGGCAATCATATTCATGGAAATTTCTTTTTGTATTTGTTTATTTTTTCTCATTTCTGGAAATAATATCTTTATAATAGGCATTAATAAATTTGTTAATTTATCAATAATTGTGGTTTTGTTGGCTATTTGCATGATTCCATTCCATAGACACATCGTTCCTAGTAATTCGATGGATAATTTTATGGCATCATTTGTGCTAGCAAATATACTTTTATTTAAATTTTCTAGGTTTCCGTGAAAAAATAGCATAAGCAAAGGAAACCGCTATAAATATAGGCCATATGGTATTTAACATGGTTATCACCTAGCTAAGTTTATGAAAAAAATTGACTTTTTATTACAATATAATTGACCTACATTTTTATTTGTGATATTATAAATACGGATTTGTAAAAATATTACTTTTAAGGAGGATGGATTGTATGAAATCAACTGGAATTATTAGAAGAGTAGATGAACTTGGTAGAGTTGTTATTCCAATAGAGATTAGAAATCAGTTTCATATCGTAGAAAAGGATCCTATTGAAATATATGTTGATGGTTCTTCCATTATTTTGAAAAAATTCGAACCAAATTGTATTTTCTGCGGTAATAATGAAAACTTGTTAGCTTATAATGATAAATTAATTTGTGACAATTGTGCTAAAAAAATAGGTACTTTAAAAGCCAACAAATAAGAAGTACTTTAAATAAAAAAACCACATAATAAATTATGTGGTTTTCTTTTATTTTATAAATTTTTGATAAATTTCATTTTTACTTAAATTTCTATCTTTTGCTATTTTTTTAATAATTTCTTTTTTTTCAAACCCTTGATTTTCATACATTTTATAATGTTCTTCTAGTGTTATATTTTCGTAATTATTTGTTTTTTGCTCCTTTTTATTACCTTCTATAATTAATACCATTTCTCCTTTTAAATTTTCTGCTTTTTCTATGATATTTTGTATCTCTTCTCTTATAAATTCTTCATGTATTTTTGTTAATTCCCTTGCTAAAGTAATTTTTCTATTTTCTAATATTTTTTCTAAATCTTTTAAAGTGGTTTGTAATTTATGTGGTGCTTCATATAAAATAATCGTTTTTTTCGAATTTTTAATTTCTTCTAATTTTTCTTTTCTCAATTTTTTATTTAATGGTAAAAACCCTAAAAAATTGAACTCTTTTGTCTCTAAGCCAGAAGCAATTAAAGCATTTATCATAGCACAAGCACCTGGAATTGGAATTACTTCAATATTCTCTTCAATACAATTTTTAATCACCACTTCTCCTGGATCGCAAATACCAGGAGTTCCTGCATCTGAAACAATAGCAATATCTTGTCCTTCTAATAATTTTTCTATTAAATTTTTGGTTTTAACCTCTTCATTATGCCTATGATAACTAATTAATGGCTTTGTTATTTTTAAATGATTTAATAATTTTAAAGTATGTCTTGTATCCTCTGCTGCAATAATATCTACTTCTTGTAATGTTTTGATTGCTCGCAAAGTGATATCTTCCAAATTTCCTATTGGTGTTGCTACAACATATAATTTTCCTTTTTTCATTTTTCGTCCTTTCTTTTTGGCAATTTCTTATTTATTATATATTTTTTTTATTTCTTCTGTATATTCTCCTTCTTGTTTATAAATATATAAATTTTTTTCTATTTTTAAAAATGGTTTTGCATTTTTTATTCCTTTTATCAAAATTAATTTAGGTTCACTTCTTTCATTGGCGTAGACGAATCGTAAAATTTTTGGCTCTATTTTATAATTCCTCATAAGTGCTAAAATATCTACTAATCTTTCTGGTCTATGTACCATGTAAAATTCGCCTTTATCTTTTAATAAATCTTTTGAAGTTTTTATAAAATCCTCCAAAGTTGCAGTTGTTTCATGTCTTGCAATAATTTTCTTTTCTTCTTCATTTTTTATTCCCGTTCCTTTTTTCTTATAAGGTGGATTAGTTACAATAGCATCAAATGTATTTTTTTCGAATTTTTGGACAAGGTTTTTTACATCTTCATTTATTATTTTAAATTTATTTTCTAATTTATTTAGTTTTATACTTTTTTTTGCCATTTCAAATACTTCGTTTTGTTTTTCTATTCCTATGATTTCTTTTAATTTTGTTTTTTCGCATAAAAGGGTTGCTATGATTCCTGTTCCGGTTCCTAAATCTAATACTTTACTATTTTCTTTTATTTCTTTTGCAAAGTCTGTTAATAAGATACTGTCAATTCCAAAACAAAATCCTTTTTTGTCTTGAATTATTTTTAAATTTTTAAATTGCAAATCTTCTATTTTTTCATTTTTATTTAATTTTATTTCCATTTTATTTTTTCCTTTTTATTTATTTTTAATTATTTTATTTTTTAATATAATTTTCATTATAATTAATTATTTATTTAATTTAATTTTTATTTTTAATTGTTTATATTATAAAATAATTTAAATTTTTATTTGTATTTTTATTTATTTAACAATTTATTTTTTATTTTCAATTAAAAATTATTTAAATTAATTTTCTTTTTTGATTTTTTCTTTTATACTAATTCACTTTTTTATTTCTGTATTAGGATTAGCTTACATTTTTCAGAATAATTTTTCCTTAACTATCATTTTCTTTTTTACTATATGTTAACCATTTCTTTGTTTTTTTCATCCCTTATTTGTTTTTCTCATTTTCCTTTAATGCCTAGTACTTTTTCTTTTTTTATTTATGAATTTTTGCTGTTTTTTCTTTTATTTTTTATCTTGTTTTTTCTTTTTCATTTTGATTTTATTTCTGTTTACATATTCTAATTATTTTTTGGTTTTCCTCTTTTTTATGAATTGATATTTTATTTCTTTTGCACACTTTTTTTATTTCTTTCATATTATACTATAAAATTTATCATTTTGCAAAATTTGATTTTAGGAGATATTAAAAATGAATCATTATTATTTGAATGAAAATAATAGAGGAGAAAAAAATCCTCCTCATAAAAAATCTTTTAATTTTAATTTATATAAAAAAAATACAATTAATTCTATTCATGATGTTGAATATTTTTTAAATAATTTTCAACGTAATTTTAAATATTTAAAATTATTTAAAATTATGAAAAAATAATTTATTTTTTATTATTTTATTTTTATTGTCTTTTGTTATTAATTTTATTTTTTACTTTTTATTTTTAATTTTTATATTTTTTAATTACGTTTTTTGGTTTTTTAATTTTTTTGTTCTTATTTAAATTTTCTCTAGTTTACTTTTATTTATTTTAATATTTTGTTTTCTTAACCATTTTGTTTCTTATTGGTTATTTTTTTGTTATACTATCTACTATTTCCTCATTGTATGTAAACCTTTTTTATGTTTTTTTGCTTTATTTTCATTTCTTTGTTTTCTCTTTATTGCCTAACATTTTACTGCTTTTTTTCGAAGTTTTTCAAATAATTTTTTCTCTTTTTATTTTTCTTTTATTGAACTTCGCTTTCTTAGTTTTATTCAGTTCTTTTTCTTTCTATTTTTCTTTTTACTGTTTACATATTTCCTTTAATTTAATAATTTTCAACACATAAACTGATATTTATTTTATGAATTTAAATTATTTTTTCTACTATAAATTTCATTAAATTCTTGATGCTCATTTCCATCAATCATTATTTTTACTTTATTAATTTCTGTTAATTCAGTTACAGTATTAACAATACAATTTATTAAATTATTTTTTTCATTTTCTATTTCTTTTGCAAAATTTAAAAATTCAGGTGAAAAATCTAATACCACACAATCTTGTTCAAAATAAGTTTTATTTAATTTTGTCCCTTCTGGTATTATTTTTTTATTTTTTTCATTTTTAGGACCCTCTATTAATAAATTAATTAATTTTTCATGAGCATTGTTCATTACTTCTTTTATATCAATTAATCTTGCTTCTGGATTTAATTCATTCGTTTCTTTATTCGGAAAATATAAACTAATAATTGTCTGCCTTGCTTGCTCTTCTGTAATTTCTTCTTCTGGTGTATACTCCTCTACCTCTGCTTTCGTTTCTACTTGTTTGTTTTTTACATATTTAATAGCAAAATATCCTCCTATTAAAATAACAATTAATGCAATAAAAAAAATAATCCCTATTTTCTTGTTTTTCATAAACTTCCTCCTTATACCTTTTTATTTATTACTAATTTTATTATGTGTTTGTCCTTTTTAGAACTTTTTTCGAAAAAGGGACTGGGGGACGTTCCTAAAATCCCTATTGTGGGGATGGGGGGACACTCCTTCAAATATTTTTTATGAATTTTAGTAAAATAATCATTTGTTAAAATAAAAGTTTTGATTGAAAGTAATTGAGTTAGAAATTAGCTTGAACGATAAACTTTTATTTTAATGAATGATTGTTCTTAAAAGACTTCTTAAATAAAAACATTCGAAGGAGTGTCCCCCCATCCCCACAATAGGGATTTTAGGAACGTCCCCTAGTCCCTGCAAGATTTTTCCATTTGACAAAACGCTGTTTTCCGTATAAAATTAGGGTGGTTACATAGATTTTTTATGTACTAGAGAGAAGGGTTTTATCATGAAGAGTTTTCAAAATATAGATAATAATAGTAATGATGTTTTACATGTTGGGCTAGATGTTGGCTCTACTACGGTTAAAATTATTGTTATGGATAAAAATAGAAACACAATTTATCAAGATTATAAAAGACATTTTTCAGATACGAAGAATACGGTTTGTAATGTGCTAGAAGAGTTGCTTGCCAAGTATCCTTCTTGTTCGTTTACGTTGGCTCTTACGGGTTCAGGGGCTATGTCTGCTGCTAAGTTTTTGGGCGTTAGTTTTATTCAAGAGGTTGTTTCTTGTAAACGTGCTGTTGAACTGTATATCCCTAAGACAGATGTAGTAATTGAACTAGGTCGGAGAAGATGCTAAGATTATTTATTTTGACCAATCCATTGAGCAACGTATGAACCGGTACTTGTGCTGGTCGGTACAGGGGCATTTCTGGATCAAATGGCTTCTTTACTTCATACGGATACAGCTGGTTTGAATGAACTTGCCAAAAATTATTCTACGATTTATCCTATTGCTTCTCGTTGTGGCGTTTTTGCAAAAACTGATATTCAACCTTTGATTAATGAAGGGGCTGCAAAGGAAGATATTGCTGCTTCTATTTTTCAAGCGGTTGTTAATCAAACGATTAGTGGACTTGCTTGTGGTAGGCCAATTCGTGGTAATGTTGCTTTTTTAGGTGGTCCTTTAAATTACTTGTCTCAACTTAGAATTCGCTTTATCGAAACTTTACATCTAAAAGAAGACGAGATTATTGTGCCAGAAGAAGCACATCTTTTGGTAGCAAAAGGGGCTGCTTTGGATTCTATTTCTTCTAATGTAATTACTACAAATGAGTTATATGATAAAATTGAGAATTTAAAGAATTCTCAAGATAATACAACAAAGCCATTAGAACCTTTATTTAAGGATAAAGAGGATTATGAAATTTTCAAAAATAGACATAATGAAGCTTCTGTCACAAAGGCTTCTTTAGAAGGCTATGAAGGTGATTGTTATCTTGGAATTGATGCTGGTTCTACTACTACTAAATTGGTTTTAATTGATAAAGATGGCAAACTTCTTTATTCGTTATATGGTAATAATGAAGGAAATCCACTTAAAAGTGTTATGAATATGCTAAAAGAAGTTTACGAAGTATTACCTAAAAAGGCTATTTTGCGTTATAGTGGCGTAACTCGGTTATGGTGAAAAATTAATTCAAACTGCTCTAAATGTAGATTTAAATGAGATTGAAACCATTGCTCATTATACGGCTGCTAAAACTTTCGAACCTAATGTTACGGCCATTGTTGATATTGGTGGACAAGATATGAAATATATTCGTATGAAGGATGGTTCGATTGATAATATCATGCTAAATGAGGCTTGTTCTTCAGGTTGTGGTTCTTTTATTGAAACTTTTGCAAAAAGCTTAAACCTAGAAATTGCAGATTTTGTAAAAGAAGCTATCAATGCTAAAAGGCCTGTAGATTTAGGTTCTCGTTGTACAGTATTTATGAATTCAAAAATAAAACAAGCACAAAAAGAAGGCTATACGGTTGGCGATATTTCTAGTGGTTTGTCTTATTCTGTTATTAAAAATGCCATCCAAAAGGTTATGAAGGTACGAGATATAGAAACGCTTGGAAAACACATTGTTGTGCAAGGCGGAACATTTTATAATGATGCGGTTTTGCGTGCTTTTGAATTAATTGTAGGAAAAAATGTAATTCGTCCTACTATTTCTGGCTTGATGGGGGCTTACGGAATGGCTCTTTTAGCCAAAGAACAGTATGAAGCAAATTTGGATATGGATTATACTTCTACACTTTTAAAAATAGACGAATTAGATAAATTAGAAATTAAAATTACCCATACACGTTGTAAAAACTGCGAAAATAATTGTAAATTAACTATTAATAAATTTAGTAACGGACAAATTCATGTATCTGGTAATCGTTGTGAAAAAGGTGCTGGCGTTGTTACGAAAGCAAAAGAATTGCCAAATATTATTCAATATAAACAAAAAAGGCTTTTTGATTACGAACCTTTAGAAGAGCAATTGGCTCCAAGAGGTGTAATTGGAATTCCTAGGGTTTTAAACATGTATGAAGATTATCCATTTTGGTTTACTTTTTTAAGTAGTTTAGGCTTTCGTGTTATTCTTTCGAAAAAAAGTACTCGTAAAACCTATGAAAAAGGTATGGAATCTATGCCATCTGAGTCAGTTTGCTATCCAGCAAAACTTTCCCATGGTCATATTGAAGATTTACTAGAGCAAGGTATTAAAACCATCTTTTATCCTTGTATGCCATACTCTAGAAAGGAATATGAAAAGGCAGATAATCACTATAATTGTCCTATTGTTATTTCTTATGCTGAAGTGCTAAAAAATAATGTGGAAGGATTGAAAAAAGATGACATAAAATTTTTAAATCCATTTTTGCCTTTTGACAAGAAAAATTTAGTAAAGAAAATCTTGGAATTAGACGAGTTTAAGTGTTATCATTTTACAAAAGCAGAATTACTAAAGGCTGCCGAAAAAGCAGAATTAGAATACCAAAAATGTAAAAAGGATATCCAAAATAAAGGTACCCAAACGGTAAAATACTTAGAAGAAAATCATCTGAAAGGTATTGTATTAGCGGGAAGACCTTATCATGTAGACCCTGAAATTAACCATGGAATTGATACTTTGATTACTTCTTTAGGGCTTAGCGTATTAACAGAAGATAGTATTGCCGATAAAACAGAAGCTAAAAGACCAATTCGAGTAGTTGATCAATGGGTATATCATGCAAGATTGTATGCAGCTGCTGATTTTGTAGGAAAGCATGATTGTTTAGAATTGATTCAATTAAATTCGTTTGGTTGTGGTGTGGATGCTGTTACAACTGACCAAGTAGAGGAAATTTTAACTAGCTTTAATAAAATGTATACTTTAATTAAGATTGACGAGGTTAATAACTTAGGGGCTGTTAGAATTCGTATTCGTTCGCTTTTAGCTAGTATGAAAAAACGTGAGCAAGAGAAAAAACAAGAAAAATTAGAACGGTGACTATGGTATTAAGAAAAAGATTTTCACCAAAGAAATGCGAAAAAATTATACAATTTTAATGCCTCAAATGGCACCAATTCACTTTGAATTACTAGAATCTGCTGTTCGTGCTTCTGGCTATCATGTAGAGCTACTTAGGGAATGCACTATGAAGACAGTAGAAACTGGCTTAAAATACGTTAATAATGATGCTTGTTATCCTTCCATTTTGGTAACAGGGCAAATGATTGAGGCTCTTCAGTCTGGAAAATATGATTTAAACAAAACGGCTTTAATTATGTCTCAAACTGGTGGTGGCTGTAGAGCCACAAACTATATTGGCTTTATCCGTAAGGCTTTAAAGGATGCAGGATTTGAAAATATTCCGGTTATTTCCTTTAATATTGTAGGTATGGAAAAGATGCCTGGCTTCAAATTAACCATTCCTTTGGCTGAAAGAATGTTAAAAATGGTGGTTTATGCTGATTTACTACAAAAAATGCTAACCAAAAATAGAGCTTATGAAGTATATAAAGGCGAAACAAAAAAGCTATTTGACACTTGGATGGAAAAATGCAAAAAATTGCTAGAAAAGTCAACTACCAAAGAATTTAAACAAAGTATTTATGATATTGTTAATGACTTTGAAAAAATCGAGCTAGATACATCGGTTCAAAAACCTAAGGTTGGTATTGTTGGCGAGGTTTTGATTAAATATCATCCTTTTGGTAATAACTTTGTTGCAGACCTGTTAGAAAAAGAAGGAGCTGAAGTAATTTTACCTGATTTTATGGGATTTGTTAAGTTTATGTGTACCCACAAAGTTACTTTTAATCATTTGCTAAATGTTAGCAAAACATCTTCTAAAGTGATGAAGGCAGCAATTAAGTTAATTGATATTTTAGAAAAAGATGTAAAACTTGCTTTAGCGTCTTCTTCTAAAAACTACTTACCACCTTGCGATATTTGGCATTTAGAAGATAAGGTTAAAGACGTGTTATCAATTGGAAATCAAACAGGTGAAGGATGGTTTTTAACAGCTGAAATGATTGAATATATTGAAAATGACATTCCAAATATTGTTTGTGTTCAGCCTTTTGCTTGCTTGCCAAATCATGTAGTTGGAAAAGGTGTTATTAAAACAATACGCGAAAAATATCCAGATGCTAATATTTCTCCTATTGATTATGACCCTGGTGCTAGTGAGGCAAATCAAACAAATCGTATTAAACTTCTTATGACAGTTGCAAAAGATAATTTGAAAACAAAACAAAATAGAAAGCAGGCTTTGGAGACTGAAAATGAATCGATGTTTTCTGGGATGGGGGCAAAAAACATCGCTACTATTCCTGAAAAAATAGACTAAAAAAAACAGAGAATGGCAATTCTCTGTTTTTTGCTTTTCCTTATTCTTTTTCAAAGTTCTTTTTTAAAAATTCTTTGGTTTGCTGATATCCTAACTTATATAATTCTTCTATTTTACTCATGTCTAACAATCCTACTTTATCGCTTTTGATTTTTAGGATATGTTCTGCTCCTTCCATTTCATATCCTGATAATTCTTTACATAACAATCCAATGGAACGTCCTGCTACTTCTACTAGGTTCTTATCACAATTATGGTCTTCACTTTCATCAAACATGATGCTAAGTACCTTTTTGGCTCCTAGTTCTTTTACTTCTTTCCATGGTACATTTTGACGAATTCCACCATCGATTAATTTTTGGTTTTTATACTGACAAGGTGAAAATACCACTGGATAACTGCAACTGGCTCTTACTGCTTTTCCTATGTTTATATCATTTATGTATACGTTTTGATTAAAACTATCTTGTCTTACTTGTTTAGAGGTAAAACATATGACATTCCCCTTACATAGTTCAACACTTGGTATTACTAACGGCATTTTTATATCTGCTATATTTTGTACTTCTTTTGTTTTTGCTATTTTATTGATTAGTTTTTCGATTTGTTTTCCACTATTTAGTCCATCTATGTGGATTTGTCCAGTGAATATTAGTCCCAATATTAATTTAAATATATTCTTTATGTCTACATATTTTATTTTTTTACAGTATTTTTTAAAGATTTTGTACATGTCATCTGCTTGAAAGCCTAATGCATATAGACAGGCTATGATACTCCCGTGATGAGGTTCCTCCTACATAAGAAAATTTGATATTTTGCTCTTCTAGGGCTTTGATGGCACCTATATGTGCTGCTCCTTTTACGCCTCCGTCCTGCTAGACAGAGTCCTAGTTTGTTTTCCATTTCTGTCACGCTCCTTTTTTGTTTTTTCCTTACCTAATTTTATGAATTTTGGGGTGACTTGGTTCTTGATTTTCTAATTTTTTGTTATTTTGAACCTTTCAGAAATCTTTTACAAAAACTTGACATATCATAAAAAAATAGTTTACTATAAACAGAAATTTTTAGCAACAGGATAAGTTTTAACAAATTTTCAAAAGAAAAGCCTAGGAATCTTATTCATATAAGAATTCCTAGGCTTTTTTCTAACTATTCATTAGAACTTCTTTGGTCATCCCATAATGTAAAGTGCCACTACTATAAATAGTATTCCTACAATGACATGAACAGCTGATATCAAAAATAGTCCAAACCCTATAATAAGAATAGTACTTAATATCGACCGTCCCATTATTGCGCCCTTCTCCTCTGGATTAGGGCAATTGCTTCGCTCAATCATTGCAAATATAATCCCAATTATAACTGCAAAGGTAATAATACATGGTACTATTACAGAACTTATAAGTGACACTCTTCTTACTACTAGCATAGCAAACATACTTAATAACCCCCTTTTGGCTTATTAATAATGACCTTTTACTTGTTACATCAATATTTTAACATGTTTTACATAAAATAACAAGACCTCTTATAGAGGTTTTACAAAAAAACATTTTCTTGAAAGTTATTTATTTTTGTGGTATATTGTTTTAAAAGAGGTTATTTGTTATGGAAAAAAATTATTATGATATTTTACAAATTAATAAAAATGCTTCTCCTGAAATTGTTGAAAAGGCTTATAAGGTTTTAGCTAAAAAACATCATCCAGATTTGCAACAAGAGGATGATAAAAAGCAGGCAGAGGATATTTTAAAAGAAATTAATGAAGCCTATGAGGTATTGTCAAATCCTGAGAAAAAGGCGCAGTATGATGCTATGTTGCTAGAAAAAGAACAAGATGTTTTTAAGACATTTAAAGAAGAGCAAACCACTTCTAATTATGATTCTATACCATATGAAGAGTATGTAAAAGAAGAACTATTTCAACATCAGCAAGAACAACTTCAGCGTGAACAAAATTTAGTTTATCAAGAGCAGTTGCAACAAGCCAGGGCTAAGGCTTACCATGATGCTTATATTCAGGATTTGAAAAATCGTGGTTACAAAATTCGCTATCGAAAGTCTTTAAAAGATTACATAAAAGGATTTGTTTCTAGATCGGAAGAGCGTCGTGTAGGGAAAGAGTGTTGGATCGAGTG